>DAOVUR010000013.1 GCA_030632465.1 bacterium
ACGTGCGGTGGCTAACTTTGTGTTGCAAACTACGTCTGCGGTAGGGCGATAGAGGCATATGTCTAGATTGTGATGAGCTGTGGCCATACGGGCTAGTTGGTTCGGCTTAGCTATGTAGTTGAGTGCATCAATAAGGAGACGGACTTGTACGCCACGCTGGGCTGCGCGTAGCAGTTCGGAAAAAATATAGTCAGATGTTTGGTCTTGTTTCCAGATGAAGGTTTGTATGTCGATGTTTGTTCTGGCGGCCCGAATGAGATGGGTACGGGCAAGTAGCGCATCGTCGCCACTATCAAGTATGGTGGCGTAATGATGCGGAGCTGCCTGTTTTGCTTGAAATACGGCATGTGCAACATCTATATAGGTTGATTTGATGGCTGGCTGGTTGGTTATTATGCTTGGTGTAAGTATTTTGTATGCTCGAGTAAGTTCTGTATCGCGTTTAGGCAGGCTTGAACAACCTGTTGTGTGACTAGCTATTATGGCAATGATAGCACATGTTATTAGTCGATATACGATTTGTTGTTTGCATTGTTTTTTCATTGGAATGGAGAGTAATATAATAAAAGGGGAAAGGAAAGGGGAAAAGGAAACTGTAATGAATTGACATGTTTGTGAGTTATTGGCATTATGCGCTGTTAATTTTGTGAGGAATTCGAGGAATTATAATGGTTAAGAAATTTTTAAGTAATTTACGAAGTCGTTTTTCAGATAGTAATAGTGATTCTACTCCCGAAAAATCAGTTGAGGATAAGCGGCACAAGGCTAGCTGTCCTGCTACTATTGTTGGTAAGGCTGCTGTTTGGGAACCTTCAAAGTCGGCTACGCCGGCCAAAAAGCGTAAGACTAAGCCTGCTAACAATGGGGAGCAGCGTAATACGCCTGCTAAGAATAATGAGCAACATGATAATGCTCCGGTCAACAATAATAGTCAGCATAATAAGCCTGCTAAGGATGATAAGGACCAGAGTTCTACGCCACGTACTGAGAAGGGGCCGCGACCACCAAAGAAGAGAACAGAGGTGAAGTGGGATCCAGCATCTTTTTCCGTGCCTGAAAAAGATGGTGAAGTGCGTTTTCATGATTTAAAGCTGCCTAATGAGATTATGCATGCTGTCGCTGATTTGAAGTTTTCGTATAGTACGCCTATTCAGGCTCAGACTCTACCGCACGCCTTGGTTGGTAAGGATATTTTAGGTAAGGCACAGACCGGAACGGGTAAGACTGCAGCTTTTCTTATTGCGGCTTTGGCAAGAATCATGAGTGATTCGAGCGAGCAACAGCGTAAGAAGGGGACACCGCGGGTTTTGGTGATTGCGCCTACTCGTGAGCTTGTTATTCAGATTGCACGTGATGCTGTAGATTTGGGTAAGTATTGTGACTGTCGTAGTATGGCGATATATGGCGGTATGGATTATAAGAAACAGCAAGACGAAATGAAATCACGAGTAGTTGATGTTGTTGCAGCCACTCCAGGACGCCTGCTGGATTTTAAGAGCCGGCGTGATATTGATCTAAGTAAGGTTGAGATCCTGGTTGTTGATGAGGCTGATCGTATGCTTGATATGGGATTTATCCCTGATGTAAGAAGGATTGTTGGCTCCTTACCGCATAAAGATAAACGGCAGACTATGTTTTACAGTGCTACTTTGAATGATACTGTTAATCGACTAGCAACGCAGTGGACTAAAAACCCTGTGAGTGTTGAAATCGAACCTGATCAGGTTGCTGTGGATACCGTGGAACAGCATGTTCTTTTGCTGTCGGCTAGTGACAAGTTTAATGTGCTATACAATATTTTGCAGAGCGAGAAACCTGGACGGGCACTTATCTTCTGTAATCGGCGCGATGCATCACAGCGTCTAACTGATGCTTTACAAACTCGCGGCGTTGATTGTGCTTTGCTGTCTGGCTCAGTTAATCAAAAAGCCAGACTACGGACTCTAGATGACTTTAGAGCTGGCAAAATTAATCTTGTTATTGCGACTGATGTTGCAGGGCGTGGGATTCATGTTGATGGAATTGAATTGGTTGTGAATTATGATATTCCTTATGAGCCTGAGGATTACGTTCATCGTATAGGGCGGACTGGTCGGGCAGGAACAACTGGGACGGCTTATACTTTCGCTTGCGAAGAGGAAGCCTTTACGCTTCCTGATATTGAAGAGTATATAGGAAAGTCTCTTGCGTACAAGCAGGTTGATGAGGCATTGCTGGCTGAGGCACCTAAACCATCAATAAAGCCTAAGAAGCGTGAAGATGCGGTGCAGCACGGAAACAACCGATCGTCAAATGGCTCGGGTGGTGGAAAACGTCCGCAGCGCAGCGGTAATAGTCATAAGCATCGCGGCAGTAGTGGTCACAGACCAAAACCGCATTCTGCAAAGAAGTGATAATGGCGCGGTATAGTGCGCTATAAAAGGGATTCACTTATGCATATTGATGATATCAAAGGGGTCTGTTTCGATCTAGGGAATACTCTCATCGAATTTGGTCCGCATCAGATTAAGCATGTATATAAGGCCTTAGAAGATGGCTTGATTGAACTGTTTGGCTCATGTGATACCGAGAAGCTAAAGTCTATCAGAGATAGACAGATTATTGCTCCTTATAGTAATGGCTTCAAAGAAAATAATTTGACTGAGTTGTGTGAGGAGCTAATTCGAGAGCTGTATGATGTTGTCCCTTTACCTGATCAGGTTGATAAACTTTTTAAAATACGCTATGAATCATTTGTTGATGTGATCGAAATTGAACCTGATGTTCTATCTTTATTGAACCGGCTTAAGGAACGTTATCGAATAAGCTTACTTTCTAACTATCCATGCGGGCGTTCGATTCGTGATGGGCTGGCGAAAATTGGGCTGGCGGATATGTTTGAGGCAGTTGTTGTTTCTGCTGATGTTGGTTATGTGAAACCACATGCATTGCCTTTTGAAACTTTACTGAATAAGTTTGGAGAGTCGGCAGAGAATTGTGTCTATATTGGCGATAACTGGCTGGCTGATGTTCAGGGCGCTAAACGGGCTGGTATGGCTTCTATATATATATCGCAACATTTACCTTACGAAAAGTTTGAACCTGAAGATGGTGATTTCGAGCCTGATGTAAGGATTGAGCATCTGTCTGAACTGGAAAACATTTTACTCTAGCCGCGAAACGCCCTAGTGGCGGTGCGGTATTGCAAGGATGTTATGAGAAAGATTTTATTATTTAGTGTGTTTCTGTTGTTTGCTATAACTTTTGAGGTTGCGGCAGCTGATGCTGTTCTATTGGTTAAGGCTACGAGTTCAGCCAAGGATGCATCTGAGCGCGGATATGCCGCATCGCTAACAAAGCGACTGGATCGATGGCTTACTGCTAGTGGTGTGCGCACTAAGGTGGTTGACGATGATTCTATAGCGAAGTATGCGGCGGAGGCTAAGGTTATTGTTCTTGGATATAATCCTGATCCTTCCGCTACGGAATTACGGGTATTACAAGATTTCATTAAGCGTGGCGGGAAGTTGATTGTCTTCTATTCTTCCAGCGCTAAATTGGCTTCGATGATGGGGTTTACGCTAGGGAATTACAAAGCGTCACCACTAGGTGGGAAGTGGAGTGAAATTCGCGCGGTACAGAAGTTACCACTGCATATCCCAAGTTCAGTGTTTCAGGAGTCTCGCAATATTAAGGTTGTTATGCCTGGTAGTCGTCAGTCGCGAGTAATTGCGTTCTGGGCAAATAGCACTGGCGCAGTTGGTCAAGATCCAGCTCTATTACAATCTCCCGCTGGTTTCTGGATGACTCATGTGCTGCTTGATGATGGTGACACTGGTTCAAAGAGAAAGATGTTGTTGGGGCTAATCGCTTCATGTGATAAGGCAGTGTGGGAACCAGCAGCACGGAAGTGCGTGAAGGATTTGGATGAGAAGCTTGCGATTGTTGTTGCGGAAGGAAATGCTGCAAAAAAAGTATCTAAAGTGTGGCGAAAGGATCGGGAGTATCTTGATTTGTTGATGACTAGCGCTAAGTACGCTGAGTCGGTTAAGCAGGCAGATATTGTTTTTGAGTTAGCAATGCGTGCTTATGCGAAATCACAAAAACCGGTTAAGGGTGAGTTTAGGGGCGTCTGGGATCATACGGGTCTGGGGCTTTACCCTAGCGATTGGGGCAAAACTTGTGCGATTCTGAAAAAATCAGGCATGACAGATATTTTCTCTAATGTGCTTTGGGCTGGATTGGCACATTTTCCAAGCAAGCTTACGCCGAATTCTGATATGGTGCAGTTACGTGGAGATCAGCTACAGGAGTCTATTCAAGCTGCACATCGTGCTGGTTTAAGGTTGCATGCATGGAAGGTCTGCTGGAATTTGGTGCAGGCATCACCGGAATTTGTGAAGGAGATGACGAGGGCAGGTCGCTTACAGGTTGACGATACGGGTAAAGTGAAGAACTGGCTATGTCCTTCGAATGCAGAGAATGTAAAGATGGAGCTTGCAGCTATTCGTGAAATGGTGCAGGGGTATGATGTTGACGGTATTCATCTTGATTATATTCGATATCCAAATTCACATTATTGTTATTGCGCTGTCTGTCGCAAGAATTTCGAGAAGCATATAGGCCGAAAAGTTTCTATGTGGCCAGCTGCTGCAAGATCAGGGATGTTGAAGATGAATTATTCGCACTGGCGTACTTTGCAGATGACGGGGTTCGTGCAGGATGTGGCCCAGATGATTGATGAGGTTAAGCCGTCTGTTAAGCTTTCGGCGGCGGTGTACGGGAAGTATCCGCTATGCGGACTTAGTGTTGGACAAGATTGGGGTAGCTGGTTGAAGCGTGATATAGTTGATTTCGTATGCCCCATGAACTATTCGAAAGATATGGGGAAATTCTCGGCCTTAGTAAAAGATCAAGTTGCGTTGCCGCATTCGAAAGGTAAGATTTTTCCGGGAATAGGGGTAACTGCTACCGAGAGTCATTTAGATGAGTTTGATGTTATTAAGCAGATTAAGGTGAGTAGAAATTATGGTGCGAGAGGTTTTGTTCTTTTCAGTCTTAATCGAGAGTTAGAGAAAGAGATACTGCCTGCGCTAAGAAGGGGAATTACAGGCCAGTGACACTAATGTGTGTGTTTGTGAGTACGTGTGAATATAATTTCGGGCTGCTAGCAAAAGCATGAGTTCTAATCTCGAAAATAGTATCTTTTCTCGAATATGAGAATAATTCAGGGCTATTTCTATCGTTTTTAATTTTTTTGCAATTATTTTCACCTGCACCAATATTGATTATATGATGCTTTTCGCCAGTGTGACGTTGGTGTCTATTCGATAACTACATAAAGATTATCTTCGTTATATCTGTTGAATCCTGTTTTGTTTGGGCCATAAGAGCCAATAACAATCCTATCTACACCATCAACTTGATAATCGGCATCAAAGAAGTATTTTGAGCCCCAGGGATCATTTGGGATTTTTTCTAAGTAGGGGCCTTTCCAATTGTCGCCGTACGTTCCGTCATTTCCAATCAATCCAGCATCTGATGTTGTTAAGTCCTGTGTTTCCAGCCCTTTGTCGTTGGTTCGTGGCACGCCCGTAGGCCATCTGCCTGTATCCCATGCTAAATGACGTACTGCTGCAACGAGCATCTCTAGATCGGCTGTTGCAAGTCGTAATCTGGCATTTTGGCGTACTTTGGTTATTGATACGACAGCTATTGATGTTAGTACGCCAATAATCATAACAATAACCATAATTTCAACTATAGTGAAACCGTCTCGCTTGATATATTTTTCTTGTTTTATTTTCATAGTGATGTAACCTTTCAATATTGTGTTAAAGATAAGTTTATATATAGCAGATATTATACCGTGTGTAAGCTTATATATGTATTTGTTAAAAAAAAGATATGACTATGGTAATTATGGGTTTGCCGTATATTAGATATGGTACAGAAAATGCTATAAACTAAAGCGTTGTTACGTAGTCTGTTTTACAGGGGAATGTTAATGAAGATGAGAATCGATAATACTAATAGTAAAGATGGATTCACCCTGATTGAGGTGGTCGTTGCTATTTTGGTGTTGGCAATGTGTATAGGGGGGCTGTGCCAGCTCTTTGTTAATGTGCATCAACTTAGTGAGATGTCTCGTTCGCACTATATTGCTATTAATATTGCAAAGAATAGAATCGAGCGGGCAAAGACGTTGGAGTATAGCGATTTGGCGTTGGTAACAGAAAATGATGGTATTGTTAATGTTAGTGGTGCACCAGATGAAAATGGTTTTTTTAAGGTCTCTACGGAATTAGTCGCAGCTGGAACCAATTTGATGGAGATGATTGTGACTGTAGGGATTAAAAATCGTATTCATTTGGATTTTCGTGGTGAAGAGGAGCAGGCAAGAACATATATAGCAGATATTAATATGGGTGGGAATTAATTGTGAGACTTTATAAAGATAGGTTGTTAGGGTTCACTTTAGTGGAATTGCTTATTAGCATATCACTATTAGTGATGACGCTTTCGTTTGGTATGGCTGGGTTTGTCTATTTCTTGCGCTCAACAGCACAGGGCAATATACAGAATGAGCTTGATATTGATGTGCAGACTGCGATGGAGCGTATGAAGTATGACTTACGTTTGTCGTCACTAGACGAGATGTTTTATTATCCTGCTGGTATCGGACCTTATGAGTCGATCAGTTTTCCGTTGGCGCGTGATGATGATGGTGATGGTGCTGTAGAGATTGACGCTTCTACTGGTAAAATCATCTGGGATCAGACTCGTGTTTATCATGTATGGAAAGGTAGCCCAAACGAGCTTCGTTTGACTGTTTTTGACCCTAGAGATAACACACTGACAGATGTTGAACGGCAAGCACAGATTAATAGTGTTGTTACATCGGGTGATGGAAAATCGACTTATAACAGCGCCAACAGCAGCTCCGAAATTATATTCGCTAATCTATTTGACTGGTCAATAGCACCGAACGGAGCTATTTATGATGCATATTCTCCTGTACAGATTAGAGATACAAGTGTGTCACTGGGCTCGATCGTATTAAGTAACGGTACGCACGATATAACTTTTAAGGTCGTGGACAAGAATGACGATAGCTCTGGTTACAGGATAGGTGTTGACACGTTATACGCATCCCCTTGTTACGGAGCACTAGAGGCTGAGAGATTACTGCCAGTAGTGGCTCAAGGCGGCGCTGTAGCAGTCGCGCAGGATATGGCATTGCAGGGATCTTGGAGTGGAAATTATCAATTGAACTTTGACGCTACAGCTGTTGATCAGTTTTTTACGGTAAGAGTTGAGAACGACTTATGGGAAGAGACAAACTTCCGCGGTACTGGTACTGTTTTTGATAATACACAATTATCATTTAATCAACTGGTTTATCCTAAAGATTTTGTTGTGTCCCTTGAAGGTGATGATTGGTGCTGGTATTCTACAGAACAGACAGGTGACCTATATCCTTCTTATACTGATGCATTGGCGGGAACAGCTATACGTGTTATGATTCGCGGCGAGGACATGATTAATGGTGGATGGATCGACAATAATGGTCAGGACTGCTGGATATATTTCTATGCAGGAAATGATTATATTAAGTTAGATGGTGCATATATTGCCGAATGTGCTGACCATGAAATCCCTAGTATGGATATTAATCCAAGTGCCATATATCCATTAACGCTATATCCAGCAATATCTGATACTAATATGTATCATTATGCATGGGCATCTTCGAGTACATTTGTTGTTGAGAAGGAAAAATCATATATGGTTTCTTTTCTTGTTAATTCCGCACCTGATCAGGCATCGTTGATTGAGTACCAAGAACAGATTGAGCCTACTATGATGAATAGCTATATTATACCAGCCACTAATGCGCCAACAGTGGCCGATCTAGCACTAGCCTCCTGGAGTAGTCTTACAAATGTTAATATTATCGCAACCAATAGCATATTGGGTATTCAATCAATCTATACATTTCACCCTGCTAATGGGCAGTTTGTTTCTCAAATAATTGATACTAGGCAGGATGCACCAAGTTACTCTGATATGTCGTGGAATCAGGTTGTACCGTGGGGTGCAGCATTGAGCATGAAGATCCGGTCAGGAGATAATAGTGATATGTCTGATGCTCCTGCATGGTCTAACGTCACAGCTATGGCCTCTTCCGGCAGTATCAACCCTGGTGATAAGCGTTATTTTCAGTTCTATGCCGATTTACAACCTACTGCTGACAAGCGTAGTACGCCTAGTTTAAAAGATGTGACAGTTAAATGGAGCGGGGTGGAGCGGTATGTTGATATTGGTGGCACGTTCACCAAGGGCCCTGATCATGGAATATTTAAAGTGTTAGTTGATGATAAGGAAATTAAGACGGGAGTTCTCATAAATCTGGAGATTTTTGAGACAACACGTGGTTATGCAGGCGAGGATAAGGAGATGACATCGTCACTTAGCAGTGAGGTGACCCCACGAAATACGGGGATGTAAGTGTGTTGGTTAATTAATAAAAAGGAGATGGCTATGAACACGACAAGGAGCAGAGTATCTAACAAGGATGGTTCAGCATTAATGGTTGTGTTATTGATTGTGATCATTACGTCGATAATATTGGCATCATTTTTAAGCAGCAGCATGGGGCGCTCTTATATGGCCCATAAGCTATCTGACCGCGTACGTGCTATCGCGATTGCAGAAGCTGGTGTTAATGAGGCTTACAGTATTCTTGCGGCAAATTTTGATGCAAGAACCAATGATGTTGCATTCCCTTTAACTGCGTATGGTGATGGAACGTATGATGTCACTGTTACGCCTATAAGTAATAACATGGCTGTTATTTCGAGCGCGGGTACGTGCGGCTCGGTAACGGAAGTTGTTATTCTTGATATTAAAATAGATTCTGATAGTGATGCATTTAACAATGACTGGAATTCTGCGGCTTTTGACTACGCCATGATTTGCGGAGGTACGTTTGATTTTCGTGGGTGTGGTGAAATCGATAGTGCGACAAACTCTGGTGAGACAGTATTGATTCACTCTAATGGAGATATGGATATTAGTGGTGACGCAGAATCCAACGTGGGTATAAGCTCATCAACTGAGATTGCGATCGGGAACAATGTTTCTGTCGATGGTGATGTTACTGCGCCGGTTCTAGATTACACAACAAATAAGGTCACTCTTACGGGAACTCCTAGTGAGGAAAGTGTACCTTTTGTGGCAATTCCTGATCTTGACCTTACTCCTTTTTATAACTGGGCTGATAGTCATGGCGAAGTTGTTAATGGCTTCACGTTCTCAGGCACCTCTTATACTCCAGATGGTGGAATTTTATGGGTTAATGGTGATGTCGTGATAGCAAGTGGTGCAGTTATTAATGGGACTATTATTGCTACAGGGAATATAAGTATTAGCGGTGCAGTTGATATTAACGCTGCTGATCAAGTATTTGCAATAGCTAGTCGTGATGGGGATATTACTGTTACAACAAGTGGAACAATAGTAGGTCTTATCTATGCTAAATCTGGTGATTACAGTTATACCGCTAACGGTACTGTTGAGGGACAGATTATCATAGCCGGTGATATTAAGAAGGCTGGTACTTCTGATGCTCTACTTTTCACTCAGTCAGACTTAACTCCTCCTGGAGATGATGATAGTAGTACTGATGATTCTAACGTTATACCATCAGCTTGGCAGCAGTAGTTCGTCATAGATAGTTTAGTCTTGTTGATCGGGCATGGCCTTTACGGGCTGTGCCCGTTCTTTTACTACCAATATGAAATAGGTATAAAATGGATTTGCACGAAGCAGTAAGATAGTGCATAAATGCTAGCGAACATAAGTGAATTTGTGTTAGGAAACTTTTTGCATGTATAGTAAAATAGATAATAGTAAGTTTTTTATACTGTTGCTGGGCATATTAATAATAGGGGCACTTGTTCGGGTGGTAGGTATTAAACATGGCGAACCTAACATGCTCTTTCATCCTGATGTAAGTAAAATTGTCTGGGTAGAAACTCTTGCCTATGAAGGTAATACAGAAAGCATAGAGGGTGATGGGGGGGACTTTAGATTTAAGGCTTACCCTTACGGACACGCTATTATAACGGGTACTATCCTGCGTTACTTTGATAGATTAACTGGATATGACCGACCTGACATCAGATGGGAAACGCCCGAGACTAGATGGTATTGGGCTTATCTTATACGCAGTTTTTCTGCCGCATCTTACCTGCTGGCCGTGATTGCTCTCATGTTGGTATGTCGCCGTTTTCTTTCTTATGCTGGCTTGGCTATACTGGGGCTACTATTAGTGCTGGAGCCATATAATTCACAGTATAGTCACTACGGCATGAACGACGTGACCATGACGGCTTTCCTCATGTTTACCTGGGCCTGTATCCCCGGCATGATGCGTAAAGGATGGCAAGCAGTTATCTGGTCAGCTGTTGCAGGGATATGCCTTGGCGAGGCATTTGGTGTTAAATATCAAGCTATTCTTGGCGGTATTATTGTTTTACCTATATTTATTATTGATCTTATAAATCGTGATTGGCGCATGTTACTTCTGAAATGTTCCGCATTTGGTGTCACCTTACTTGTAGGGGCATGGCTGACCTGTCCATTACTACATACACCTGTTGCGTTTTGGCATCTCTTTATTCCTTTTATGGAATGGCAGTCAGAAATTGTGCAACGTGACACCAGCTGGTTAACTGGGCTGGGGTACAACTTAATACTTTCGATACGTATGCTAGGAAAATCCGGACATTTGATACTTATTGCAGGTGGGATTTGGGGTGGCATTACCCTCTATCGAAAAAGTCAGATTGTAGCTTTAAGGCAGTTTATCATGTCCGGACTGATATTTTGCGGGCTAATGTTAATTATCTTAATGGGGTTTCGTACACTGCCTAGATCGAATGATATGTTGCCGCTTTTCCCTTTTCTTAGCGGCATGCTTGCTCTATTTCTGGGTAACAAAGTGGTGTTCAGCAGCATGCAATGGCGCCGTTATATTTGGGCTTCTGCTGGCTTATTGGTCGTCTGGTTTGGTATATCAACTACTCTAGATAGTATTGCACTGTCTAAACCTGATAGTCGTGAGTTAGCATTGCAGTGGTGCTTAGACAATGTTCAGCCTGGCCAGAAAATTTATCGTGAACATTACACACTAGCTCTTAATAAGGATGGGGTTAATGAGCAATTGATGGCCTTTGCAACTCGCGGTACGCAAAAGGGGCGTATTCTAGAAAACAACTTTGACTATACTATGCTTAGTTCGTTAGCACATGAACGCTTTTTTGATCCCTTGTCTCCATATTACAGCAAGAAAAATACGGAATATTACAACTATCTCTTTAAGGAGTATCCAGTACTAGCGGAGTTTAAGGAGAGGCGACTATTTTTTGGCAATCCACACATTCGCATTATTGGACCGCGGCAGAAGAGTAAATAGTTGTAAGTATGTCACAAAAAATATTCGTAATTATAATACTATTTGATATGGTCTGCTTTTTGGATTTAATATTTTAAAGGAAATGTAATGAGTAAAAAAGACGGCTTAGCGACTATTAAGGATAAGGTTTTAAGTAATGACACTGGACATCTTGTTCAGTTTATAAAGTATGGCATTGCTGGTGGCTTGGCTACGGTGACTAATATCATTCTTTTTCAGTTGGCTGCCTGGCTAATCTGGCCTTGCCTCGAGGATAAGAGTTTATTGGTTAAAATATTTAACCTTTCGGTTCCTGTGCTTGAAAACTCAGTACGTGGTTGGCATGCTGTCTATTCAAATATTCTTGCTTTTATGATTGCAAACTTTGTGGCGTATATTCTGAATATAAAATTTGTATTCAAGGCGGGGAGACATCATTGGGCTGTTGAAGTAGGATTATTCTATCTGGTCTCAGGCATAAGTATGGTGTTGGGAACTATATTGATGAAGTGGCTTATCAGTCATTACGGAATGAGTACTGATATTGCATTCTTTGCAAATATGGTGACAGCCATCCTTATAAACTACGCCGTAAGAAAGTTCTTTATTTTCAAAGGATAAAGGGGTAAATATTGAGTGAAGTTAAAAGACGGGGCTAAAGTCCCGCATCCTGCGGCTAAGGGTACTACTGATTTCCGTATTCTGACTTCTGTTTTTTAAAATATCTCGCTGATTTCTAGCTTGTTGTTTTCGGACAGCGTTGCATTTGCTTTTTCTAGGTTAGCGCGACTGGCGGCAACGCATATCCCGGCATCTGGTTCAGCAATTTCTAGTTGACCTAAAAGAGCTTTCTTTATTTTTGCTGGTGTGGCACTTTTTGTTGTTGAGTAACGCTCTTCGCGCACTTCATTACTTATGCCAGCAATGTGCCTAGTTAATGCTTGTTCTGTCGCCATTGCTGGACGTATTGGCGCCACTATTTGTTGTGTTGAACCTATAATAGCTCTGTCTATATCAGTCTGACTCCAGCTAGCACTGTGAACAAAGTCTGTCAGATTATTAAATATGTCTAGCGTCTCATTAATACGTGGATCGTTATATGAGAATAGCGATAGTGTGCGCTGTAGTCCGTTATACTGCGCTCCTGCTCCATAAGCATGTCCTTTGAATCTTATTTGCGGCAAGAAGTAGTCGAATTGTGCTAAGTATAGACCTAGCTCATATAGTGGTGTGTCTGGAGCAGAGAATGATGGAGCATTCATTGATTTTGTACAGTGCCCAACTTTTAGCTGTGCGGCAAGTCCTTGACGTGGTGGTGCAATCATTTCAAATGGTGCAACTATATCTTCGATAGATTGATCAGTCATTTGGGCGGACCAGTTGCTGACAGCTTTTTTCAGGGTATCAAATGTGGAATCTGACCCAGTAAAGCTTATGGTCCATCGGTTACGATTGGAGAGAAAATCACGGATCTGCTCTATACGTGTCACTACTACATCTGCTTCTACATCAAAGTTTGTGAGAATATTATCGATATTATATAGAGATTCTCGACTTCCAAACATATAGCCAAGTGATGCTTCCGGCGTTAAGCCTCTGGCTGAATGATTACGCGCCGTTTTCATGGCGTTATGCACTAAGTTCGTACGAAAGTCTGCCTGTGCTTGTCGCGTAATATCTAGTAGACGTTCGGTGTTATGTGGATCAGAGCCATGAATTATGGAATATAGTAGATCAAATGCATCTTCAGCATTTTCATCCATAGTTTTCATCTTAAACCGAAGCCGGCGGAGGCAGTTTGTATCATCAGTTGCGTGTCGTAGAATGGTTGCGTTGCAGCGTAGTCCGCCAGTTAATGCGCTTTTCTTGCGTGCTATTTCTATATAGTCTTCTCCAGTTACACCCATTTTCGAGATGGCATTAGTGAAACGTGGTATCCATTCGTACAGTTCTGCGGGAAGTCCACTTAGATCGATGTCTATATCTATGTAGTTTATACCATTGGTGAAGATATCGTTTCTTAAGAGTGTGATATTGGCTACTGTTGTGGTTGTGGTTGGAATATATTGTGGTGTGTCAGGCAGTTCGTTGACATGCAGTTGCGGCAGTGTTGCAAGTTGTTCCGGGCTGTTCTGCTTGGTTTGTGATTCACTTAGTGCTGCTGCATTCTTTGCAATATCAGAAATCTCTTGTTCTGATAGTTGTACGCGAAGCTCGGCCATTTCTTTAGCATGTTGTTCTTCTATTCTGTCATGTTCTTTTTTGTCAGGATGCAACACTAATGTTATCTGGTGCGGATTATTAAGCAGTTTTTCTGTTATTAGCCGATTGAACATATCAGGATCTTCAATATAACGTTTTTTACAGTCCGCAATATGTATATCCATCTGCAAAAATTCCAACGGATCTTTGCCGTATGGCCATGTTTCTTCGCATAGCCATAGTAGTTTGATAGGGAAGAGGGTACTAACTTCTAGGTGATGATATGCCAGCTGGTGAAAAGCTGCCTCTATCTGTTCGGACGGAATAGGATTGGATGCAATTTCTAAAAGTGTTTCTTTCACAAGTTTAGAAAAATCAGCTACCTTATTTTCTTCGCTACCTTTTATGCCAACCTCAAAAACTAGTTCATGGGCATGTGCGAAATCACCACTTGGGTAGATGTCGGCACCAAGCCTAGAATCGATGATTGCTTTTTTGAGTGGGGCTGCTTCATTACCAAGCAGTATATTTGACAGAATAGACCATTCTACAGAATCTGCCGGATCAGCCGCATCAGCAACAAGCCAGTCCATAACAATGTATGTATTGTTTTCAAGCTCTTCAGTTTCACCTATTGGGTATACAGTTTTTATCTGACGCGGCTCCGTCCAGCGCGGCTGGTATGGCATAGGAACAGTTATCTCTTTGCGTGTGAAGGGCTGTAAAAGAGGCTCCAAGAAATCAAGATGTTCTTTTGTAGGGATATCGCCATAAATATAGAATAGTGCATTTGATGGATGATAGTATTTTTCATGAAATTCTTTGAACTGCTTGTATGTGAGTTCGGGAATATAATCTGGGTTACCGCCTGAATCACGATGTAGTGGTGTGTCAGGGAAGAGTCCACGTGTACCAAGATTGGAAATTAAGTTATCTGGTGTTGACCAGTAGCCTTTCATTTCACTGTAAACAATTCCTGATATCTTAAGATCAGAAGATAAATCATTGTTGTCGGCAAGCGTAAGGTGGTGGCCTTCTGCCCTGAAAGTTTCTGCCGTGATGTTTGGATGAAAGATCGCGTCCATATAAACGTCAGCTAGGTTAAAAAAGTCCTTCTTAACTGTAGTAGCGATGGGGTAGACGGTGAACATCTGTGCTGTTAGTGCATTGATAAATGTTGCCATGCTGATCTTAACCATCTCGAAGAATGGTTCATGCACTGGGTATTTCTTTGAACCTGCAAGTACTGAATGTTCCATAATGTGTGGTAGGCCAGTTTCATTTTCTGGTGGCGTGGGAAATGTTACGGCAAAACAGTTTTCAGTGTCTTCGGTATGTAGATGGAGTAGATGTGCACCTGATGTTGCATGTTCGAGCTCATATGCAGTAACACGTAAGGCTGGGAGCGGGGTAATTTTGGTTATACGGAAGCCTCTATATTCTTCGCCTACTTTTAAATCTTTTTTTTCTGTTGTCATGTTATCTGTCTGCTTTTTGTTAAATTGCTGTGAATTGGGTAGAATTGCGTACTGAATGGATATTGCCAAGCTTTAATGTATAAAATCGGTAAAAAGTATACGCTTCAACTGGCTCGTAGAGGCAACGTTACATGGAATATGCTTCTGCATGCTCTCTTTTATAGCTTGTCATGAAAAATGATCTTTTGGGGCTTTATGATTATGGAGAATGTTGCTATATTTGCTGATTGATTGATTTCGATAGAAGTTGTTTGCATGGATGTAAGCATAAGGTATTATTATGGCGTCAATAGCTAAAAATGATTGTATTTTGATTTCAGGTGCGCGTGAGCATAATCTGAAGAATATTACTGTGCGTATTCCGCGTAATGAGTTGACGGTAATTACAGGATTAAGTGGCTCAGGCAAGTCGTCACTAGCATTTGATACGCTTTATGCTGAAGGGCAGCGCAGGTATGTGGAGAGTCTTTCAGCTTATGCGAGGCAGTTTTTGCATCAGATGAGTAAACCTGATGTTGACCATATTGAAGGGCTGTCGCCAGCTATTTCCATTGAACAGCGAACAGCTGGCTCTAATCCACGCTCCACAGTGGGTACATCTACAGAGATTCATGATTACCTTCGTCTGCTTTTTGCTAATGTGGGAAAGGCGCATTGTCCTAAATGTAAGTTGCCTGTTGCTTGTCAGTCAGCCGAGGAGATTGTAGAGAAACTATTGTTACTACCAAATCGCACACGACTATCAATTATGGCACCTTTGATTCGGGGCCGCAAGGGGACTCATGAGGATTTGTTGACTAAGGTTAGGAAACAGGGATTTGTGCGGGTTCGCATTGATGATGTTGTGTACGACATGGAAGACCTGCCTGATCTTAATGGTAATAAAGTACACACTATTTATGTGATCATTGATCGTCTAATTGTGACTAGCCGTATTCGTTCTCGTTTAACCGATTCTGTTGAGCTTGCTCTTAATCATGGTAACGGGATTTTAAATGTCATGTGTCAGGAAGAGGGCGGTAAAGATGAAATGATTCTCTTTTCCGAAAAGAACGCATGTGTTAAGTGCGGTATCAGTTTTGAAGCTTTAGTGCCACGTAGCTTTTCTTTTAATAGTCCTTATGGGGCATGTCCGACTTGTTCAGGCTTAGGCACACAATTAATTATGGATGCTGATCTAGTTGTGCCAGATAGAACGCTATCAATTGATGCTGGTGCAATTAAAGGGTGGCGACGAGGTGGACGGCGCTTAATCATATATTACAAGAAGTTGCTTCGTGCGTTGGCCAAGCATTATGAATTTGATCTTGAAACGCCTTTTGAGGATTTAAACGAGAAACATCAGGATATATTATTAAATGGCTCTGGCGATGAAGATGTTGACGTAAGCTATTGGCGTGGAGGGAAGCTACATAAGTATAGTAAACCATTTGAGGGCATATTACCAAATCTGGCACGTAGACATGAGGCTAGCGAAAGTGATTACACGCGACAGCAACTCAGAAAGTATATGGGGCGACA
>DAOVUR010000076.1 GCA_030632465.1 bacterium
AACATATCTTGCCAGTTGGGGTGAAGGACTCCTTTACTAATGGGGTCTCACCAGATGTTGTGGTTACTCATGGTGGAGAGGCGGAGCAGGAGTTACCGGTATCGGGCAAAGTATTGATAGGCAAAGATATATCTAAAAAAGCGCAGGCTGACCGCAAGATCATGGAGCGTGTTGTTAGTGATGTCGCCTTGCGCCGCGCAACTGATATTCTGCTGGGTTTACAAGCAGTGAATAGTGAACAATGAATAGTGAATAGTTTTGTAGTGAACAGGCAGGATAAATAGTAATGTTGATAGAAGAACAAATTGAGCAGGCTGTGTCAGCAATCAAGCAGGGGAGGCTGGCTGTTATCCCGACAGATACTCTTTATGGAATTGCGGCAGATCCAAATAATGATAAAGCAGTTTCGCGCCTTATTGCCACCAAGAAGCGTGATGCGGACAAGCCTATTGCACTGCTTGCCGCAGATATAGAGTCGGTTGTAGCATTTGGTGCAGTTATGAATGAGCAGGAACTTGCTCTTGCAAAAGCTTTTTGGCCCGGGGCATTAACTCTGGTATTAAATGTAGAGGATGGCGAGCCGGAAGGATTCAGAATTCCTGACTTAGAAGTTAGTAGAGCGATTTTAAAACGATGTGGCGGAGTATTGCGCGTATCCAGCGCGAACCTGAGCGGTGAAGCGGCAGCACTTACGGCGGAAGCTGCAGCAGAGGCGTTGGCATCGGAAGATATTGCTGTGATTGTTGATGCTGGGCCAGTCAAAGGTGGGGTTGCCAGCACTGTTGCATGTGCGGCAAGCGGAGAACTAAAGATATTTAGAGAAGGTGCTATATCTTCTGCCGAACTTATAAAGGCAGTGAATAACGCATAATTAATAGTGAGTTAATTTTAAGAAAGCGGATCTTATCATTAATAAATCTTTCGTTCCAATGACACGAGGTCATTGGGGACGATCGTTTTAAAGACATTGAATTCGATGCTTTTATAAATGATAAAGAATATTGGAGAAGAAAATCAAAAAGAAACAGATTACTTTTGTATGTACGGGTAATATATGTCGCAGTCCGATGGCTGAGTATTTGTTACGCGATAAATTGGGTGCAGAGAGCGATTGGATAGTGAAGTCTGCCGGTACTTTTGCGGGTAACGGCATGCGGGCTAGTCGCGCGGCTGTTGAGGTTCTTGCGGAGCTAAATATTGATGGAACTCAACATAGCAGTAGCTTCTTGGATAGAGAATTAGTTGACGCTAGTGCCGTGATTGTGGTAATGACCTCTGGTCATCAA
Organism: bacterium; assembly: GCA_030632465.1. Lineage (GTDB taxonomy): Bacteria > Verrucomicrobiota > Kiritimatiellia > UBA8416 > CAMZLY01 > CAMZLY01. The sequence goes on from DAOVUR010000076.1 coordinate 1,287, forward strand.
CACCATATTTCGATGGTCTTTCCTGATGCAGTTGAGAAGGTGTTGTTATTAAAGTCGTTTAGTGAGGAAAAAGGTGATGTTCGAGATCCTATAGGGGCATCAACTGATATTTATCGTCATATTCGTGATGAGATATCAGAAGCACTGCCTGGATTGATTGAGTTTTTAGGAGAGTTGAAGTAGAACAAATTGTTTGTAAACTGATAGCTGGTCACTGATGACTGAATGCTAACAAAAGGAATATATAATGAGAATTGTTATTGGATCCGATCATGGTGGATTTGAGATAAAGGAAGTTATTAAGCAGGAACTGCTTGCGCGTGGAATTGAGACTGCAGATGTTGGATGCATTGATAAAGCATCGGTAGACTATTCTGATTATGCGGCTGAAGTGTCCTCGCAGGTTTCGTTGGGAGAAGCTGATCAAGGAATTCTTGTCTGCACAACAGGTATAGGTATGTCTATAGCCGCCAATAAATATCCACGTGTCAGGGCTGCGCTATGTGGCACTCCTGATATGGCGGAGATGACTCGTCGTCATAATGGTGCTAATATTCTAGTATTAAGTGGGGCACAGCTTACACCTCAAGAGGCAACGGATATTCTGAATTCATGGCTGGTTAATGAGTTTGAAGTTGAGGTTGAACGTCATGTACGACGCGTTGATAAACTTAAAAGTAACGCTGAGCGTGCAAATGAAAATTCGGCGGTATTCGAAAGTGATCCAGAAGTGTTTACTGCTATTCAAGGTGAAGTTGATCGCGAGCATGATACCGTCAACCTTATTGCCTCAGAGAATCATTGTACTATAGCAGTAAGGCAGGCGCAGGGTAGCATCATGACCAATAAGTATGCGGAAGGCTATCCGGGCAAACGTTGGTATAATGGTTGCGAATGTGTTGATACTGTAGAAACTCTTGCGATTGAGCGCGCGAAAGATCTATTTAAAGCTGGCCATGCAAATGTACAGCCACACTGCGGTAGTGCAGCCAATATGGCGGTATATTTCGCTATGCTAGATCCCGGCGATACTATTATGGCTATGAGTCTTGCTGATGGTGGACATCTTACGCATGGTAATCCAGTAAACTTTTCTGGGCAACTTTATAACTTTGTTAGCTACGGTGTTACAAAAGAGACTGAGCAACTTGATTATGATGCAATGATGAAATTGGCTGAAGAAAATAAGCCCAAGTTAATTGTTGCAGGCGCAAGTGCATATTCAAGAATATTAGATTTCGAAAAGTTCCGCGCAATTGCTGATAGCGTTGGCGCCATGCTGATGGTTGATATGGCGCATATTGCAGGGCTCGTTGCAGGTGGCGTGCATCCTAATCCGGTTCCATACGCAGACTTTGTAACAACAACTACCCATAAAACTTTACGTGGACCAAGAAGCGGTATGGTTTTATGTCGCGAGCAGTATGCTGCTGCGATTGATAAGACTGTCTTCCCTGGATTACAAGGCGGACCACAGATGCATACTATTGCATCAAAAGCTGTCTGTTTCCATGAAGCTGCAAAGCCGGCCTTTAAAGAGTATACCAAACAGATCGTGAAGAATGCACAAGTTATGGCGAGTACGTTACAGGGGGAAGGTTTTAGACTTGTTTCTGGCGGCACTGATAATCATCTTATGCTTGTTGATGTTTTAGCTAGTGGTGTTACAGGAAAAGCTGCAGCCATAGCATTGGATAACGCCGGTATTGTGGTTAACAAAAACGCCATCCCATTTGATACCAAGAGTCCATTTGTAACTTCAGGTATCAGAATAGGTACCCCTTCTATTACTACTAGAGGAATGAAAGAAGCTGAGACCGAAACTATCTCTAAAATGATGGCTGCCGTTTTACACGATGTTGAGAATGAAGATTTGCAGAAAAGCACAAAAGCAGCTATTAAAGATTTCTGCGTCGACTTTGTTTTGCCGTAGTTAATAAGAAGTTGCTAGCGAAGCTTGGAGAGTGCCAAATAAAATTACTTGGGGATGAGTAATGTTACAAGAAATAGGGCAAGGGTTATGAAATTAAAACGATTTTTCTATATCGGTCTGGCATTCCTGCTTACTGCAAACACTTTATTTGCGTCGAGTGGTGGTGCGCATACAGGTGACGATATTGTGCATAAGATGATGATGCTCGCTATGCAGCTTGGCGTTATCATGATTGCCGCTCGTCTAGCTAACTTATTATTTGAGAAGATTAAAATGCCGGGAGTGCTTGGTGAACTTGCTGCGGGTATGATTATTGGCCCTTATCTTCTTGGAGGTATATCTCTACCTGGTTTTGAACATGGCCTGTTTCCTATAGCTAGTACTGTTTTCCCTATATCGGCAGAACTTTATGGAATCTGTATTTTAGCTTCTATCATTCTTCTTTTTCAGACTGGGCTAGAGACTAATCTGAAAATGTTTCTTAGTTACTCGGTTGCTGGTAGCCTTGTTGGTATCGGTGGAGTTGTAGGTTCGTTTCTGCTTGGTGATCTACTTGGTGTCTGGTTCTCACCAATGCTTTTCGGGCAACAGGTCGGCATGATGCACCCGGGCTGCTTTTTCCTTGGCGTTATATCAACAGCTACCTCGGTAGGAATTACTGCGCGAATACTTTCCGAGAAGCGTAAGCTGGACTCGCCAGAAGGTGTGACAATTTTGGCGGGTGCGGTTATTGATGATGTACTTGGTATTATTCTTCTGGCTATAGGTGTTGGTATAGCTGCTGCAACTCATGAGACTGGTGGTCATATTGAGTGGGGAAAGATTGGCAGAATAGGTGCAGAAGCTTTTGGTATCTGGCTTGGCGCAACTGTTTTTGGTCTACTGATAGCTCGGAAGATCAGCAGTATGCTGAAATATCTAAAAGACAGATCATCTATATCGGTTCTTGCTCTTGGACTGGGACTTATTCTAGCCGGTCTATTTGAAAAGGCTGGGCTGGCAATGATTGTGGGCGCCTATGTTATGGGGCTGTCGTTATCAAAGACAGATATAGCCCATCTGGTTAGAGAGAAACTTGAGCCAGTGCAGGCATTTCTGGTTCCGGTATTCTTTACTGTTATGGGGATGCTTGTTAATTTTGAAGCACTTGCTTCAAAAGAGGTGCTAGGCTTCGGACTACTCTTTTCGGCTGTTGCAATTGCAGCAAAAATTGTTGGCTGCTCTGGGCCAGCTTTGATGTGCAACTTTAATATGCGTGGTGCTTTAAGAGTCGGTTTCGGAATGGTGCCGCGTGGTGAGGTTGCCCTTATTATTGCCGGCATAGGGTTATCGGCAGGAATTCTTACTGATAAAATATTTGGTATTAGTATTCTTATGACGCTTATCACAACAGTTATTGCGCCACCTATGCTTGTACTACTTTTCAAGAATCCGGCTAGTGGTTTAAAGAATCCGCCAGTAGATAATGAGGATGAACAGATTGAGTTTTCCCTGCCTTCTACTCAGATTGCTTCATTTCTATTATCCAAGTTAATAGAAGCATTTGAAGCAGAAAACTTCTTCGTACACGCTATTAGTTATAGGGATAAAATCTATCAGTTAAGAAAAGATGATATCATTATCGGCTTTGCCCAAAAAAACAGTCACATCATTTTTGATTGTTCCAAAGCACATATAGCTTTTGTGAGTACCGCAATGATGGAAGTACTTGCTGAATTTGAAAGCACTTTAAAGGAACTGAGAAAGCCCGTTGATGCCAAGAAGATTGGCGAGGCAATGATGAGTTCCGGTCCGAATAAATCAAACGTTTCCTTTGTAGCAAATTATTTTGATAAAGAGCTGATGATCCCAGAGCTCAAAGGTGAGACCAAGAAAGATATTATTGATGAACTTATGCAGGCAATCCAAGAAAAGAATAGTTCTATAAATATGGAAGAAGCGAGGCAAGCAGTATTGGATAGAGAGGAAAGCATGTCTACCGGTATTGGACATGGGCTAGCTATTCCGCATGGAAGAAGTAGTGCAGTTAAGGAATTAACCTGCGTTGTTGGTCTCAAGAAGAGTGGTGTTGATTTTGACTCTATTGACGGAGAGCCGTCACGTATATTCATTTTGACTTTATCGCCTGATGGTGTTGCAACTCCATATATGCAGTTCATGTCTGGCATAAGCCAGCTCCTTGATGAAGATGGACGCAAGTATCTTGAGATGTGCGAGACAGCAGCAGAGATGTATGACTCACTAGTTTTTGACAAGAAGCCAGCATCAGCTCAGAGGATTAAAAGTAGCTCTAATGCTACGAATATGCTAACAGATTACATTAAGACTGAGCTTGTTAAAGTTGAGTTAGAAAGTAATACAAAAGAAGATGTTATTACTGAACTCTTAGAACTTATGTCTAAGAGTGTAAAGATTGGTGATATTAATAAAGTTAAGGATCTGATTATAGAACGCGAGGAACAGATGCCAACTGGATTAAATGCGAATTTAGCAATCCCGCATGCAAGAACTGATCTGGTGGAAAATCTAGTATGCGTGATTGGTATCAAAAAAGAGGGGATTGATTTTGGTGCTGATCATGACCAAAAATCAAAAATTATTGTTCTGACTTTATGCCCGCTAGAAAGCCCCGCACCATATCTGCAATTCTTATCAGCAATCATGACCGCATTTTCATCCGATAAAATAAAGGTGATTCTTGACTCTCATTCAAGTGATGAGCTTGTCAGTAAGATTTGCTAGCAGGCTACTGAACCGAAACATGGCCCCCAACTTACATACCTACTAGCGTTGCAGCACTGATTAGAGCAGCTATAGAAATCTATCTGATCTCTACAGCAGATCTCAATAACCTCAATACTTTTCGTGACTTTTGGCTATTTCGTCGTTATTCTATAATGCTGAATTAAATAATAAAGGAGCTTATCATGGAATATCGTAATTTAGGGCATTCGGGTCTTTTTGTGTCAGAGGTGTCGCTAGGAAGCTGGATTAACGCAAGTGATAACAAACAGGGATTTAAAGCGGTAATCAAGACTGCATTTGATGAGGGTATTAATCTTTTTGACACGGCTGAAATCTATCACGCCGGACAAGCTGAAACTATGCTAGGCGAGGCTTTAAGTGATTATCCGCGTGGTGATCTAGTGATTGCCACGAAGTGTACGGGGCAGGGGTCACGTGACAAACATAATATAGGCTTGAATCGCAAGCACATGACGGAAGCGTGTGAAGCAAGTATAAAGAGATTAGGTGTAGATTATATTGATCTTTATCAGTTCCATTGGCCGGACAATAATACGCCTATTGAAGAATCGGTGGAAACTATCGGTATACTTTTGCGGCAGGGTAAGATCTTATACTGGGGGCTTAGCAATTATGATGCTGATCAGACACGAGAGATTCTTGAAGTTGCTGCTATGCTAAATGTGCCAGCTCCTATAAGTCATCAGCCAAAATATAATCCTTTCTATAGAGATATTGAAGAACGGCTAATGCCGTTATGCGGAGAAGCAGGATTAGGCTTTATTACTTACTCACCTCTGAATCAAGGGCTTTTTACTGGCAAATATAGTGATGGTATTCCTGCTGGATCTCGTTTAGCAGAATATGATGATGCAAAACAATCCCTTATGTTGGCTGACTATAATATGAAGGCTATTAATAAACTGCAGGCTGTGGCAGATAGTTCGGATCTTACGCTTGTACAGCTCGCTTTAGCGTGGTCATTAAGAAATAAAGAGCTAAGCTCAACTATTATTGGCGCAACACGTCCAGAGCATGTAACCTCGGCAACTGCTGCTTCAGGTATAGTACTAGATGAGTCTATATTAAAGGATATAGAGAATGTTATTGATGAACGTTGGGCAACAATTAAAATTAATGACTACAATGAAGTGATTAAGAATATTGACAAATAGCCCTTCGTTAATGCAATATACGGAAGTTTTTGCAGAAGGCAGCAAGTATCTAATTGTGTAAAATAGATCAATCAAGGAGAAGTAGTAAGATGAGTAATATCCGTGGAGTACAACTATTATCAAAGAGTATTTTATTTACGTGTGTCATTGCAGCGATATCTATCGTCCCATTTGCCAATGCATTTATTAATCCTAATTTCACGCCGGTAGAGCTGATTGATCAGGCTGACTTTCTGGTTGTCGCCAAGATGATACCTGTAGATGCTAAAGGTGTAGCTAAGCTTAAGATAACAGAATGCCTAAAAGGCGAAGATGTTGCTCCTAAAGGTTTTATTACTATCGACACAACTCAAGCGAGAAACGATTCGTTTGCTAAAGCGTTCCATAAAAAATTCGAGAATAATAAGGGTGAAGATGTACTAATCTTTGTTGGTAAGGGTGAGGAAGAGGATGATCTTGGGATGCTTCATGTTGGTGGCAAGTGGATTGCGCTAGGACCTGGTGATGATAACAGTGTCTGGTATGCTGATGAACTTTCCGATAAGATGGAAGGTACATGGGCTGGTGGTACAGACATGCTGTTGGCAGAATCCAAGCTTCTATTAAAGTATGAAGAGATCACAACTCCTGTTGCTTCTGGTGTTGAGTGGGCTGATAAGGTGAAAATTGCAACGCTTCAAGGTAAAGTAAGTAGTACTAAATCCATTGATATTAATGGTGATGGTAACAATGTTATCTTCCTTGGTTCAGATGCTGGTGATCGTATTTTTGTACATGCTGACGGAAAATATGTTGATGAGACAGTAAAGCGTAAGGTTTCATCAAAAAGTGTTAAATCATTATGGGCCGACCTTAACAATGATGGCATCCTTGATTTAGTTTCTTTTAATGGCAAAGAAGTAGTTGTATATCTTGCTGAGAAAACAGTCGCTCTTACTGCTGGTAAAACTATTTATCAAAGTGACGCATGTTTAGGGTTGAATATTTTGGATGCTGATGTTGCAGGTTCTCCTGCTGTTCTTGTTAGCACAAAGAAAGGCCCTGTATTATTAAAGCAGGATGCTAAAGGTGCATTCACATCAGCACCTGTTGCGGCAGATGTATCTGGGCTAGGTGTAGTGGGTAGATGTCTCGTAGCAGATTTTGATGACGACGGAAAAGCTGA
>DAOVUR010000105.1 GCA_030632465.1 bacterium
AATAGAGGCTGTTGGACGGGTGATAGATAATAAATCATTGTTGGGCTCTACGATCTCAAAGAACGTGGGCGTCCATCCGGTGCTTAAAAAGGCACCCCACATGAAAGAGAAGATGATATTTTTAGACAGCTTGGTTATATTGATATTCAGCACCTTGCTCCTCGCATTAAGGCGAAGGTTATGATGTCTGTTGGACTTATGGATACAACTTGTCCGCCATCAACGCAGTTTGCCGCTTATAATAAAATAACCTCTGAAAAAGAATTAGTGATATATCCTGACTTTGGGCATGAAAATTTGCCTGGTAAAGAGGATAAAGTGGTGCGGTTCTTAAAGGGCTTGTAAAACTGAAAAAATTGGTTCGTAGAACCAACATTACATGCTTTATTGTATGAAAATCGTTAAAATAACACAAAACTTGTAGTGTTCGCTCTATGAGCGAATAGTTTTATAAGTGGCTCGAATATTTAACTTATAATGTTCTGTTTCAGTTGTATCTAAAAGTGTCTCATCATGCGCGGTGTGGCATTTTTTTTGCCATTTCCTCAATAAAATTCTTGTAATATGCGTTAATATGACTAATATAATCATCTTATTCATGAAACTGATTTGTTTTTGTCAGTTGGCATGAGTATTGCGTTATATTCGGAAGATCTTGTTAAGTATAAATAGAATAATAGGAGGAAAGTCAGTGAAAAAGATAGTGACAGTAAGTATGGCAATGTTTCTTGGTTTTGTAATGGTTAGTGCTGCAGGTTCTGCATGTTGTGGCGCCGGTAGAGCCAGAGTGGCACCAGATGTAGCAACAGCCAAGGCAGCTGTGGTAGCAGATAAAGCTGTTGAAGATGTTAAAAAAGATCTAGAGCCCACTATTGTATGCGGTAAGTGCGGTGAAGTTAAAGGGACGAAAAAGTGTTGCAAGAAGGCAAAGACATGCAAAAAGTGCAAGCTTCATAAAGGTTCTGCCGGTTGCTGTAAGATGACTGCCGATGGCGCCAATATGGTGAAGTGTCCTACATCAGGCAAACTTATGGCATGTCCATTGAAAGATGGGAAGTGCGACTTGGAGTCTCTTAAAAAAGCATGTAAGGCTGGGGATATAAAGGGTTGTAAAGCAGGGAATGCAAAGGGCTGCAAGGTTGCATGTACGGCAGCGAATGCAAAGAGTTGTAAGGTGTCAGCTGCTGCTTGCAAGTTGTCTGGTAAGTAGTTTTAAGCTTCAATAGATGTTTTATTTTGCCGCTCTTGATATGACTTTTGTCACAAGAGCGGTTTTGTTTTAGTGGTAAGGTAGGCATCTACTTGTGCTGAAAAAAGCGTGGTGAAGTCATGAGTGATTTTAAAATTAAGAGTAGTTTTCTTTTATGTTTATGTCTTCTTGCTGTTGTTGGATGTTCAGAAAAGTCAAAGAATAAGGAGTTGGTTATGGATCAGGTTAGTGAGGAAAAATATACTAATCAGCTCGTTAATGAAACAAGTCCGTACCTGCTGCAACATGCGCATAATCCGGTTAATTGGCGCCCGTGGGGTGATGAGGCGCTACAAGTTGCAAAGGATGAGGATAAACCAATATTTCTTTCCATTGGATATTCGGCCTGTCACTGGTGTCACGTGATGGAGCATGAATCTTTTGAAAATGAAAAGATAGCTGCGCTAATTAATAGAGATTTTATTGCCATAAAGGTTGATCGTGAAGAGCGTCCTGATCTTGATGCTATTTATATGGATGCTGTACAGATGATGACTGGTAGTGGTGGTTGGCCGCTTTCGGTATTTCTTACACCAGACTTAAAGCCGTTTTATGGTGGGACGTATTTTCCGCCGACAGATATGCAAGGTAGGCCCGGATTTGGCACTGTTTTGACACAGATATCTTCCGCCTGGAAAACAAGGCGTAAAGAGATTGAGCATAGTGCCGACTCATTAACTCAAGCAGTTCGGGTTAGTGCTAAGGGGAATGATAGTGATGATACTGTTGTTGCTACTGTTGAGCTTACGAAGAAGGCTGTTGATCAGTGGAAGCAGTCGTTTGATCCTAAGTGGGGCGGATTTGGTTCTGCTCCTAAATTTCCCTCTACTGGTGCTATAGCTGTCCTGCTGCGAGAGTATAATCGTAGTGGTGATGATTCGGTTGCGAATATTATTAAGGTCTCGCTGGATCGTATGGCGTATGGTGGTATGTATGATCAATTAGGTGGTGGCTTCCATCGTTATTCTGTTGATAAGGAGTGGCTTGTTCCGCACTTTGAGAAGATGTTATATGACAATGCGCTCTTAAGTTCTGTTTATCTTGAGGCGTATCAACTACTGGGAGATCCGCAATATAGGCGTGTTGCTGTAGATATCTTTGATTATGTGATTCGTGAGATGAGCGATAAGGCTGGCGGTTTTCATTCAACCGAAGATGCTGATAGTGAGGGGGAAGAGGGTGTATTCTATGTTTGGAATAAGGCAGAGATTATTGAACTGTTAGGCGGGCAAGAGGCAGCGCTATTTAACTCATATTACGGCGTAACTGATCGGGGCAATTTTGAGGGTAAGAATATTCTTAATGTCATAATTCCGCTGGATGAGTTTGCTAAGAAGCAGAAGATTGCACTATCTGAGCTGTCCAGAAGGCTAGCTGCATCACGGGCGATATTATTGAAGGAACGAGATGGGCGCGTGCATCCTGCTAAAGATGATAAAGTTTTGGCGTCATGGAATGGAATGATGATTTCTAGTTTAGCGCGTGGATATCAAGTTTTAGGGGATGAACGTTTTCTTGTCGCGGCTGAGCGGGCTGCTGATTTTATTATCAGTGATATGATGAGTGATGGTGAGTTGTTGCATACATATAGAGCTGGGCAAGCAAAGGTTGGTGGGTTTCTTGATGATTATGCTCAGGCCATTGCTGCTATGTTGGATATGTATGAATCTACATTTGATGTTAAGTGGATTAATAGTGCATTGTTACTTAGTGATAAGATGATAGAGCTATTTAGTGATGATAAGGCTGGCGGCTTCTATCTTTCTTCTGTTCATCATAAACATCTGTTGGCGCGAACAAAGCCTGTCAGGGATAGCTCTGTGCCGTCTGGTAATGCAGTTGCGGCTTTATCACTATTTCGTCTGTCTGAGCTCACGGGAAGAATGGAGTATCGTGCGGTTGCGTACAAAACAGTCGCTGTTTCGCTTGGGTTACAGAGCAAATATCCGAGTTCATTTGCGTATATGTTACTTGCTAGGGGTTTTGTGGAGTCGGATCCTTTGGAAATCGCAGTAATAGGTAGTAGGGAATCTGTTGATACTGTTGAGTTGCTGGCAAATATACGAGGTGGATTTATGCCATATAAAGTTGTGTCCCTGCTAGATCCTGGTCAGTCGCAAAAGAATGAAGTAACGTTATTGCCGCTACTAGCTAACAGAAATATGGTAGATGGCAAAGCGACAGTTTATCTATGTAGAAATTTCACCTGCAAAAAACCGGTGACTGATGTTGAGGAACTTGGTAGTCTTCTAGGGAATATGGAGAAGAGATAGCTCTTTCTCTGAACTAAGAGAGTTTTAAAGATTTGGATAATGGAACAATGAACGAAAAGAAAAGATTTGAAAGAATAGTTAAGGGGGTCGCGTTAAGTCCCGGTATAGCTGTGGCTAGAATATGCCTTCTTAATGATAGCAGGCACAGTAATGTGCCTGACTACACGGTTGAGAGTCAAGATTTTGGAGCAGAGAAAGAGCGCTTTTATAAGGCTCGCGCAGTTGCTAAAGAGAATGTTGTTAAGATTGCCGAGCGGGTCAAGCTAAAGGTTGGCGAAGCAGAAGCTGGAATCTTTGATGCGCATGTAATGATTCTTGAGGATCCTCAGTTGCAGATGGATGTGGAGCAACTCATTGAACAGAACAATATGAATGCAGAAGCGGCCATAGCTGAAACCCTAGATAGCTATGAAATGCGACTCCTTGAGATTGATGACGAATATATCCGAGAGCGAGCAACCGATTTTGGTGAGATCAAAAGGCGTTTGCTTGATGAGCTAGGCGAGAAGATGACGTCGCATTGTGATGATGGACTATGCCAGAGAGGTCACAACAGGATTATTGTAGCCGAAGAACTTACGCCGCAATTAACAGTAGATCTTGATACCGATAGCGTTATGGGCTTTATAACAGAGCGTGGTGGTAAGAATGCACATGGTGCTATTCTTGCCCGAGCACTTGGTATACCGGCGGTTAGTGGCTTGTCTAAGATACGTGATATGGTCAGTTGCGGAATGGAAATACTTGTAAATGGAACCACTGGCGAGGTTACATTATGGCCACGCGAGACTACTGTTGTTAAAATGCGTGAAGCAGAGCCTGAGCAGATTCGTATGCCAGTTGCTGTCGATCCCGTAGATGGCTTACGTGTTATGTCCAATATCAGCATGCCTGGAGAAGTTAGCTGCGCCGTGCATATGAAGTCGGAAGGTATAGGTCTTTACCGTACGGAGATTGAACTTATTACTGGCGGTAGTGATTACTCCGAGGATAGTTTTTATGAGTCATATCATAAAGTGTATAGCGAGAATCAAGGTCAACCCATTGCGTATAGAATGTTTGATATTGGTAGTGATAAAAAACTGTCTGGCTTAGATGTGCCAGATGAGCGAAACCCTGCATTAGGGCTGCGTGGAGCAAGGTTGTTGCTGAAGAATAAAGAGTTGCTACGCATGCAGGCACGGGCTTTGGCTAGAGTATCTGTACATGGTGATATATCGGTTACATATCCGATGATCATTGATGTGGATCAGTTTCTAGAGATAAAGCAGCTCTTTAATGATTCAATTGCTGATATGGAGTCTGGTAGGATTAAGCATGGCGTCATGTTTGAGGTTCCATCAGCTTGTCTGCAAGCTGATGAAATAATGGATATTGCCGATTTTGGAAGTGTTGGTACAAATGACCTTGCACAATATCTATTTGCCGCTGATCGAGATAATGAACTGTTGGCTGATTACTATACGCCGGATCATCCAGTGTTATGGAAAATGTTAGAGATGGTAGCTGCAGCGGGTAAAAGCAGAGGCAAGACAATTACCGTTTGTGGTGAGTTGGCGGGTGATCCTAAATATATCACGAAGCTTATAGATGTAGGCGTTAGTGCTGTTAGTGTAAGTGTAAGGATGATTCCTGCGGTACGTGCCGCCACGAAAGAGCATTTTTTAAATAAGTCTAAGAATAAACTAAATGGAGAAAGATAATGGCATTAAGAAAAATTATAACAATTGATGAAGACCTCTGTAATGGTTGTGGCGAGTGTATTACAGCTTGTGCTGAAGGCGCATTACAACTTGTGAATGGAAAAGCCAAACTGGTTAAAGAGCAGTATTGCGACGGATTTGGTGATTGCATTGGTGACTGCCCTACAGGTGCACTTGTGATTAAAGAGGTGGAGAGCGAAGAGTTTGATATTGTTGCAACAAAAGAGTATTTGCTGGAGACTCAAGGTCAGGAAGCTGCTGATCGTATGATCCGTGCAAATATTGAGCATGATGAAAAAATAGCAGCGGCAGCAGCAAAAGCTCCTGACTGCGGATGTTCTAGTCATGATACTCCAGCACCAGTAGCGCCAGCAGGCGGTGGCGGGTGTCCGGGTAGCAGAATGCGTGTATCAGAAAAACCAGCACAGGCGCCAGCGGTCAGCACCTCTGGGGTAGGGCCGGCACAGGCAATACGTTCTGATTTAGAGCAGTGGCCTGTTCAGCTTCATCTAGTGCAGCCTGGTATGCCTTTCTTCAGTAATAAAGAGTTGGTAGTACTTAGTACATGTGGGCCTGTTGCTTCTGCTGATGTACATTGGAAGTTCTTGCGTGGACGCAGTGTGGTTGTTGCCTGCCCTAAACTAGATGTTACTGATCCTTATATTGCTAAACTTGGTGGTATCTTGGCAGATAAAACAATTCCAAAAATGATCATTGTGCGTATGGAAGTTCCATGTTGTGGTGGTTTAACTAAAATAGCAACTGATGCACATGCATTAAGCGGCCGCACTGACTTGGTTGTTGAAGAAGTTACTATCGGTGTTGGCGGTGATGTTTTATCAGTTAGAACACTCTAGTAGTTGTATGAATTAAAAGCCCGGCATCAGTGATGATGACCGGGCTTTTTTGCTGTCGGTTATCTGCTTAGAGCTGGTTTATATCACGGTAGACTTTTGGCAGGATCTATATGATGAAAAAGGGGATCATTGAGCGGAACCGAAATGTCCCCGTCATCCTTTGCCGAACATCTTCATTACAACTAACGAGCATATTTTAATTTGTTATTTACACCTCGTAATCAACAGCAGCGCCAACGCTAACTAGAGTTTTAACAAATTCAACGACCTTCAAATGCTCCGGATGCACAGCATACTCTTCAAGCCCCGCCATAGACTCAAACTCAGAATATAGTACTATATCCCATGAACGATCCTTGCGTAAGATATCCATACCAACACTGATGTTAATTAGAGTCGGCACCAGCCCTTTTAAAGCGTCCAGCTGACTTTTCATCTTCAGCTTGTCCGACCCTGAAACACCATCCTTAAACTTCCACATTACAACATGCTTTATCATTATATTAATCCTTATCTAATAATTTCTGTAAGTTGATTAGTTCATTCAAATAGTTTTATTTAATCTATTAAGTCTTGTGTTGTAGTTCAGTAAGTAACTTTTTTTTATTTGACTATCTAGAAAAGAGGCGTTAATTAACTCTTTAACCTTCTCTTGTCTTGTTAGAAAAGGTTGTATAATCATAT
>DAOVUR010000148.1 GCA_030632465.1 bacterium
AGGCGCACTACTGGCGTGGATGACAATTGCAGAAAATGTCGCCTTACCATTAAGAGAACATACGGATTTGGATGAAAAAAACATACTTGATAAAGTTTTTGAGGCTCTAGAAATGGTGGGCCTAGAAAATGACTCAGATAAATTACCAGCAAATATATCTGGCGGCATGATGAAGCGTGCTGGCCTAGCTAGAGCAATCATTGAGTCACCAGAAATCATTCTTTATGACGAGCCCACATCCGGCCTAGACCCAGTAACATCACGCCATATAGATAAACTGATAGTTTCCCTCAAAGATGAAATGAACGGGACCGGCATCGTCGTAACTCATGACCTACACAGTGCCCTATCTATCGGAACAAGAATAGCTATGCTCTACCACGGTGATATTATTGAACTCGCAACACCGGAAGATTTCGTAAACTCTTCAAGCGAAGAAGTAAAAGAGTTTCTTGCTGCACAATATATAACGCGCCAAGGCGCTTGGGAAAGGAAATAATAATGAGAAAAGACTGCGTTGCACGTGAGCTCACAATGGAAGCTATTGTTGGCGTTTTTATGGTAATGATCCTGCTAGGATTAGGATATTTCACAATCATCCTTTCTAGTAATAAAATATTTAAAAAAGAATACCCGATCAATATCACGTTTCAAAGAGTCATGGGAATTCGCAATGGTGACAGTATCGTTGTGCGCGGAATGACAGCTGGCAAAGTTACTGATATAAAACTATTCCATGACGGAGTACTCGTAACCGGCACACTTGATGCCGAATTGATATTACATAAAGGTTACAAAATATCAATTGCACAAACGTCCATTCTCGGTGGCCGCCAACTGGAGATAGACACAGGCCCACTTAACGCAGAGAAACTACCACCAGAAACAGTGTTTGATGGTGTCATTCCACACGACATAATGGCAGATGCCGGCGAAGTAATAAATTCACTTAAAGCAAGTATGGTCGACGGCAATGCAATTGAAAATCTAAGTAAAGCTTCCGATAACCTATACCAAATCTCAGAACGATTAAGTAAAGGTGAAGGTTTTATAGGAAAACTGTTATCCAATGATGAATCAATGTATGATGACTTAGCAGCTAGTATGACATCTTTACGCAAACTTACCGGTCGACTAGAGTCAGGCAAAGGGACAATTGGTAAATTATTATCTGAGGATGAAACCATGTACAATGATTTATCAGCTAGCATAGCTTCCCTCCATAAACTAACCGACAGACTAGAGTCTGGCAAAGGTACGCTTGGACATCTCCTATCTGAAGATGACACGATGTATAACGACCTAGCAAGCACAATGGCATCACTAAAAGTAGTCACTAAGCATCTTGAGGATGGCGATGGTCTACTAGGTAAAATGCTCACAGATGATGAACTCTACAACCAGCTCAGCGGAATTATCAACGAAGCAATGGAAGTACTTGACGACTACCGCGAAACCTCACCCGTCGTAACCTTTACCAGCATCTTCTTCGGGGCCTTATAAAACAGAAGTCAGGAGTCAGAGATCAGAAGTCGGGAAAGAAGATTATCTACTTTTTATTCTATCTGGACAATTTAGTCCAATTTTCAACTTTCAACTTTCAATTCTCAATTTCCCTGCAAGCGTTGTGATTCTCTGATGAGCATCTACCCGTTTAACTGCTAAACTAAGCGCCTTCCAGGTACCAATCAGCACAACCAACTTACGTCCTCGGGTGATTGCCGTATAGATAAGATTACGCTGCAACATCATATAATGTTGCGTATGCACAGGAATAACAACACAAGGATACTCACTACCTTGACTCTTATGAATCGTTATAGCAAAAGATGGCACCAACTCATCAACTTCATTAAAACTGTACGTAACGCTACGCCCATCAAAAATAACAACAATTTCCTGATCATCCATCTTAATAGACTCTACTAACCCAATATCGCCATTAAAAACTTCTTTGTCATAATCATTCTCAATCTGCATAACCTTATCGCCAACGCGATACGTATAACCAAACCGCTCAATAGTATCCCCTTTAGGATTTAAGGCCGCCTGCAATTTAATATTAAGATTCTGTGCCCCCATCGCCCCACGATGCATCGGCGTAAGCACTTGAACATCATTAATAGCATTTAGTCCAAATTTTTTAGGAATATTATTACGCACCATCTGCACAACCGTATCAGCACCTTTTTCCGCATCCTCAACCTCAATAAAATAGAAATCAGAATTAACATCTGCCGCACCAGGTATCGGCATCTCACCACTATTAATACGATGCGCATTAGTAACAATATGACTCTGCGCAGCCTGCCGGAACACGTGTGTTAAGCGCTCAACAGGAAACATGTCAGACTTAATTATATCACGCAACACACTACCAGGCCCTACTGATGGTAACTGATTAACATCACCAACTAATAACAGTGATGCAGAAGTTGGAATAGCACATACAAGTTGATGCGCAAGCTGAATATCAAGCATACTCGACTCATCAATAACAAAAACATCACCAGCCAATGGAGTCTCTTTATTATGCTTAAACCCACCAGTCCTAACATCAAACGCCAACAGTCGATGGATAGTAGTAGCCTTACAACCACTTGTCTCGGCCAACCTTTTAGCAGCCCGTCCCGTAGGTGCCGCCAATACCACTTTAAGCTTCTTGGCCGCCAAAACTTTAATAATTGCATTAACTAAAGTCGTTTTACCTACACCAGGTCCACCCGTCATCACCACAACCTTTTCAGTAACAGCCAATGCAAGAGCTTCACACTGGGCTGGTGCCAACTCTATACCGATTTTCTCCTGACACCATATTATTGCCTTCTTGATATCAATTGGTGGACAAGGATGCTGACCTACAGCTAACGCCTTAAGATCTTTCGTAAGTTCAACCTCAGCTAGATACAGTTTTCGTAAGTATATAAGTTGAAGCCCGGAATCACTATCCTGTTCCTCTACCAAGCGCCCTAACTTAAGACCATAATCTACTGCAGTTGCTACAATTTCTTCAGGTATGTTTAGAATATCAACAGTCTTCTCTATCAACTGCTCTCGGGGAAAAGCACAATGCCCTTCTTTGGTCACTTCCTGAAGTACATGCTCCACTCCAGCCCGTGCACGTAGCTCGCTATCCTTCTCAATCCCCATATTCATGGCAATCTGATCAGCTGATTTAAACCCAATTCCACGTATATCGCGGGAGAGACAGTATGGATCAGCCTGCACTTTTTTAATAGCCTCAGTACCATACTGCTTAAATATACGAAAAGCTCTAGCAGTACTAACGCCATTTGATAATAAAAATGACATAATAGCACGAATTGTTACAGTCTCATTCCAGCCATCTTTAATAAGAATACGACGCATACGTCCCACACCCGGAATACGCTCTAAGAGTGATGACCTGTTTTCGATAACATCAAAAATATCCTTCCCAAACTCAGCAACTAATTTAGCGGCATAGACGGGACCAATTCCCTTAACTAGTCCTGACCCTAGAAATTTTTCTATCCCCGCCAGCGACTCTGGTGGCATAGAACTTAAAGATTCCGACTTGAATTGACGCCCATGCTGCTTATCTACAATCCAATCACCTTCAGCAACAACCCACTCGCCCGCCACAATGTTAGGCATGCTACCAATAATAGTGACCAGCTCCCGATGCCCCTTAACCTTTACACGCAATACACAGAACCCAGACTCCTCACTATGAAAAGTAACCCGTTCAACCGAACCATCAAGCTTTTCCAATTCAGTTGTTTTCTTATGTAGTCCTAATCCTGACATTCTTTATCCTATATTCTTGTGAGTAAACCGTCCTGCCTTTAAGCATCCTGCAAAGTACCAGTCGAACAGCACATTTTCAATTCTCAACTTTCACTTTTCAATTATACGTTCTCCGCAAAGGGGTCCCACACACATTCAAAGTCTAACGAATCAAAATCTTTTTTATTTCTAGTTGCAAACTTAGTTACTCCGTTATGTTGCAATGTTACAGCAAGCCTAACATCAAAAACCCGACGATAAGCAAAATTTCTACGTGCCGCATGTTCCCACACCTGTTTCATGATATTACTACCATTTACAACATCCACTATCGACCATTTTGGGTTTGATCGAAACCCCTGAATAACAGATACTGCCTCAGAAGCTGATAACGGTCGTTTGCAAACTACCGGATTACGCAATAAACAATATAACTCCATTAGCACTTGCTCACACAAACAAAAGCTTTCGCATTCAGAATATTCCACAAGAAATGCATGTGCCTTTTCATAATATGGCGATGCCGAATCACAAGCTGGAAAAAGTATATTAGTATCACAAGATATCATTCTGCTTCACCTGCATTGTATTTAGCAGACTCTTCAGCAACCTTTAGATCTCTAACATGTAACTCTTCACGCCAGTCAGGCACTATAAATGGATCACTACTTCCCAAAGAATGAGAAGCAGGTGGCTGCCACTTCTTGTTGGATATTCCTACATTGGGGGTCACCGCCACCATATACTCAAGCCCCCTTCTAACAAGTTCAGTCAATGATATTTCCTTGCTAGTCGCTACATCTTGAGCAACAGCAAAAAGCCAATCCGGTAACTGTATCTGTGTTCTTTTCATGATGTATAATATACAGCGATTACAAATTGATGTCAACAGTCAATACTAGCCCTGCCTCACCCTTCCCATAAAGCAGCCTTTTTTAATCTGCCTGCCCTGAGCCTGTCGAATGGGCGGATAACTTGCCCAACAACTCTCGCATATCTTTTGGCAACGTTGCCTCAATCTCGATCGGCTCACCACTTACCGGATGTTTAAATTTTATTCGTGCAGCATGCAACATCTGACGCGAAACGCGCCCCTCCCATTCACGTTGCCTTTTCCTAGAACAATAGACGCTATCACCTAAAACTGGATGTCCAATATGAGACATATGAACACGTATCTGATGAGTACGCCCAGTCTCTATACGCACCTGCAAAAAACTGGATGCCTCAAAAGCTTCAAGCAGTTCATAGTGCGACACAGATTCACGACCCACTGGTGAGGTAACAGACATCTTCTTTCGATCATGAA
>DAOVUR010000107.1 GCA_030632465.1 bacterium
CGATTATCTTATCTGTCAGTTCAGGGGTCTCCAGCAACTGCTTTCTAGCACCTTCATTACCCTGCCCCAACTGTTCGCCATCAAATGATAACCATGACCCACGTTTTTCGATCAAGCCATACTTAATAGCTGAATCAACTACTGACGCTTCCCATGAAATACCTTGCGCATATAGAATATCAAACTCAGCTTCTGTAAATGGTGGTGCAACTTTATTCTTAACAACCTTTACTCGTGTACGGTTACCATAAACTTTACCAGTAGAATCTTTAAGCATACCGATACGACGAATATCTAAACGTACTGAAGTATAGAATTTTAATGCGCGACCACCAGGTGTTGTTTCGGGATTACCGAACATAACTCCTATCTTCTCACGAATCTGATTCGTAAAGACAACCAATGTCTTTGACTGAGCAATTGCACCCGTCAGCTTACGTAGTGCCTGCGACATCAAACGCGCCTGCAAGCCCATATGAGAATCGCCCATATTACCTTCAAGTTCAGCACGAGGTGTCAACGCTGCAACTGAATCTACTACTACAATATCCAAAGTGTTACTGCGCACTAAAGATTCCGTAATGGTCAATGCTTCTTCACCAGAAGCTGGCTGAGAAATAAGCAGGTCATCCATGTTAACGCCAATTTTCTTTGCGTAACCTGGATCCATAGCATGTTCAGCATCAACAAATGCAGCCATCCCGCCATTTTTCTGTGCATTAGCAATTACATGCAACGTCAAAGTAGTTTTTCCTGACGATTCAGGTCCATATATTTCAACAATACGACCTTTAGGCAGACCACCGACTCCGAGAGCCACATCGAGGGAAAATGCACCCGTAGAAACAACAGGGATTGATGCATCAACTTCAGATTCACCAAAACGCATAATCGCGCCTTCACCAAACTGTTTACGAATCTGAGCCAAAACACCATCAAGTGTCTGTGATACCGCTTCTTTTGCAGGCTTCTTTGCCATAATAAATATCCCCTCTTTTGAGTTTTATCTTATATATACAATCAAGCTAATAAGTATTAAGCTGTAGCGTGCAAGAGTCAAGATTTTACGAAGAAAAGGACAAAAAGGTTAAAGGCAGTGAATAGTGAACAGTTATTGATCTTTTTTAGTAGCTTTTTAGAGCGCACAGGTAAAGGCAGTGAATAGTTTTCTAGAATACCTGCAAAGCGCACCGCACCGCCGAACAAAAATGATTCTGTCACCAATGATTCTGTCACAATTCCTTCAAAGCGCACAGCACCGCCGAACAAAAATGATTCTGCCGTGCCCTCCGTAGCTCGAAGAGCGAAGGATGGGTCACCAATGATTCTGTCGAATTATCTTTTCAAAGCACAACGCACTTTTTCTCTCTTTTTCAATTTTTAACTATTAACTCCTAACCATTTTATGCAACTATCCCATGCATGCAAAACATTATCGCCATAGAACTAAAAACCACAGGTTCCGACCCTTATGAGGACACTATTATTGCCGTTGCAGCAGCAATATCACAGCCTGATGGTTCTGTAACATATTTCGGCGAATTAACCCGGCCCACCCCTCTTTTCGACAGTAATGCACCATCAGTACAAATTTCCGATACAATTTCACACAACTACGGCATCACCAACAAAATGCTATCAACAGCACGCGGCATAGATGAGGTGCTTGAAGAGCTTCTATCATTTATACCCGAAAACGCCACTTGTATATCACACAATGCTGACCTCGTGAAAAGCTTCTTACAAACCGCAACCCACGACAAGTTTCTACTACCAATCATTGATTCCCGACAGCTAGCAGGCATCTGCTTCTCCAACCTACCAAACCACACAACTGATATCATTCTTAACTCATTCAATATCGCACGCTCACCGCAACAGTGGTCAAAAGCTGACTGCGAAGACACATTAAATGTCTGGCACTGCATTATGAAGGAGATAGCAACATGGCCGGAAGTACTTCTAATAGAGATCAATCACCTTCTAGCCATTCAACGCGGACTACCATTAGCGAGATTCTTCAGAGAGATAAGCTCACCGAACTGGCAACAAAACAAGAGCAGCTTACTCGTAGGGCGCGACTTACCAAAAGAACCAGCAGAACTGATCGATCTATTCCCCGCAGTATGCCGCAACTCCATGCCATACCGCGAACTACCTGAAGAAGATGAGTGGCAACATATTGATATTGAACACATTAAAGATACGCTAGGTCCTAATGGCGCATTTTCCCAGAATCTCAATGGTTACGAACATCGTGAACAGCAAGTAGCGATGTCAGAATCTATTGCCAACGCATTCAACAACTCCATGCACTTAATGGCCGAAGCTGGCACTGGTATCGGCAAAAGCCTAGCCTATCTTATTCCAGCTATCTCTTGGGCAACCACCAACAACACTCCAGTAATAGTAAGCACCAACACAAAGAACCTACAGTCACAGCTTTTCAAAAAAGATATACCACTAATCAAAAAAACCTTAAACATAGACTTTAAGGCAGCCATAATTAAAGGACGCCGCAACTACTTATGCCATCGCAAACTATTTTACCTTCTAAACAATAGTGACAGCGAGCTTAACCCTAACGAACAAGAAGCTATGGTACGAGTACTTGCATGGTCAACACGAACTAAAGATGGCGATATGTCCGACAGCTCCATCATGGAAGATCCCAGTTCGAAATCACTTGCCGCACAACTATCATCCACAGCTGACGAATGCCCCGGTGGCAACTGCCCGCATCGCAGCCGCTGCTTCCTCTATTTTGCACGCGAACAATCACTGGCCGCCGATATTGTGGTTGCCAATCACTCAATCGTCTTTTCCGAGATGGACTCAAATGATAAAGGCGTAATACTACCGCGACATGCACATATAATTTTTGATGAAGCGCATAACATTGAAGATGCCGCCACCAGCTGGCTCTCTGTAGAGACATCACAAACACGCATAAGATTTATTCTGCGCCGCCTAATCCGCCAAGCGCATCGCAACAAATGGCGCGGACTATTAACCAACCTACAGAAAGCTATTGCAGAACATGACGCCAAGCTTGACCAGAAGCTATGCGCAGAAGTTGATAATCTGGCAATGCAGGCTATTAAAGGCATTAAGAATGCAAAAACTGATATCGAACTTTTCTATCAGAATCTAAGCTCATCATTTCTTCCAAACGACAGCAACTACTCCTTCAGACTCCGCCCTGAAGCAAAATCACTTCCCACATGGGAAAAAGTGCAAGAAACACAAAAAGAGATGCTGGCAAAACTTGCAAATATAACGCACTCACTAAAAAGTATCATAGAACTGATAGATAGTGATGATCTTATCTTATCTCATAAAGCAGATTTTATTCAGGACATAAATGCATCAATCACCGCACTACGCGAGTTTTGTGACGACACAGCTTTCATTATGGACGCCTCTGCCAAAGGTTACGTCTTCTGGATAGAACGAGCATCTCCTCAACAAGGTGGCGCCCGCGCCCTAGCCGCCCCTATAAATATCGGAGAGCGACTTGCCCAAGAACTCTACAGTAAACGCCGCTCCATCATCTTCACCTCCGCAACCATGACCGTACGTGGCTCATGTAACTTTCTCAAAAAACGACTCGGACTTGACCTACTTCCAGCAGAACGACTATCCGAGTTAAATGTTGGCACCGTATTTGACTATAACAATCAGTGCGTCGTGCTAGTTCCATCATTCTTACCAGAACCAGATTCACGTGAGCAAGATTATGTTACAGAAGTGGCCGAACTACTATCAGAAGTATTCCGACGAACAGACGGCCGCGCGCTAACGCTTTTTACCAGCTACGCCATGTTACGTAAAACCAACAGAATCATAGGCGAACTACTAGCCGGCACAGGGGTACAAGTACTAGCCCAAGGCGAGTCAGGCTCACGCGAGAACATCACCGAGCTATTCAAACAGGATATTGCCTCCGTACTCATGGGAACCCACTCCTTCTGGGAAGGCGTTGATATGGTTGGCGAGACACTATCCTGCTTAGTCATGGCAAGACTACCATTTGCCGTCTTCACCGATCCAATTATAGAAGCACGCTGCGAGCAGATAGAAGAAGAAGGCGGCAACGCATTCATGCACTACTCCGTTCCTAACGCTGTAATCAAATTCCGTCAAGGCTTCGGCAGACTAATACGGCACCGTTCAGACCGCGGCATAGTAATTATTACCGATCGGCGCATAATCTCTAAACGTTACGGAGACTGGTTCCGCCGCAGCCTACCAGTCCGCACCACAGCTATGCCAGACAAAGATGAATTCCTTGATACAATTACACGCTTCCTGGATGAAGAAATCCAATCGTAACCCACAACAGAAACACTACAAATCAAGTAAAATGTAGTGTTGGCTGTCTCAGCCAATATGAATCGTATGTGAGAAAGTGTGTTTGTGAGTATGTGGGATTGAACTGGGGATAGATTTTATCATTTCTTAATAAATACATGAGTTCTATACACCAATTATCTCATTACATCTTTTATCATTGTATCATTCTAATAAGATATATATATTCTATCTCATGAACAGGTCTGGTATAAACTTAGTTACAACAATGCTCGTTGCCATATTGCTATGTGGCAATCTGTACGCAGCAAAAGTGAGCCCTACTACCGCTGCCCTAGTTAAAGGGATCAAGCAGAACAATATCCAGCAAATTTCTGACACCATAGTAGATAATGGTCAACTGATTGTTAACACACGTATAGGCGCTGGCGTTACCCCTTTACATATTGCCGCTGCCCTAAATAAAGCTGAAGCAACCCTGATCTTGTTAAATAGTGGTGCCAAGATAGATGCAAAAACTGATGGTGGATTCACAGCACTACATTGGGCCGCTGGTAAAGATGCATCAGAAGCGGCTACGGTACTCCTACGGCACGGTGCAGATTTTAACGCAAAGACCGCTAAAGATATCACGCCTCTTCACTGGGCAGCCAATAATAACTCCACCAATGTTCTTGCGCTACTGCTAGTATCAGGCGCCAACACTTCTGCCAAAACAGTAAGTGGAAAAACTCCACTACACTGGGCAACAGCAAAGAAGGCTGATGCAGCAGCTTTTATTCTAGCATACCACATGGTAACAGGCCAGATGACAAGTGAACCTGACCTGACACCTTCACCTCAACCAATAGACTACAGCCCCACTACAGAACCAGTAATAACCATCTCTACCAACACCATATCACCAAATAATATTGGACGTTCCCTGACAGTTCCATTTGGTTTTGGCAAAACACTTAATTTCACATGGATAGATAGCTTAAATCTATGGGTAGGAACATACGAAATAAGCAATCTGCAATACAGAAGATATGTGCCAACTCATAACAGTCAGTTTTATGAAGAGCTGAGCCTTAACCATGACAATCAGCCAGTAGTATATGTCAGCTGGAATGATGCAAACAACTTCTGTAACTGGCTCAACAAAAATTACCATGACAAGATTCCGCTAGGCAGCAAGTTCCGCCTACCAACAAGCGTAGAATGGGAAGCTATAGCAAAATGTGGCGACAATAGAGTTTACCCATGGGGCGATGCATGGCCACCAATACGAGGAAATCTTTCTGATTTAACAGCACGAAAAGCCTTTAGACACTGGCAAGGCATCAGACTATACGATGATGGACATGCCGTAACATGCCCAGTCGACAAGAGCGCACACAACGAATGGGGAATTTACGGAATGGCTGGCAATGTACGCGAGTGGTGTCAAGACTGGTACAATAAAGGAGAAACGTTAAAGATTCGTCATGGCGGTTGCTGGGATTTTGATACAGCCACTGGACTAAAGATCAACTCACGCGGCTTTGATCGTCCTGAAGTCAAGTATGACACAATCGGATTCCGCGTAGTTATCACTCCCGATCAATAGAAAAGTCTCTAGCTTACAGAGCGCACCGTTTCGCGCCCTTCGCGTATTTCGTAGTAATCCTTTTCAGAGCGCACCGCATCCTGTAAATCCTGTTAATCCTGTCAAAACTTTCTCGTAGCGCACCGCACCGCCGAGCGATTTTATTTTACAACGAGAACTGAAATCTATTTCAAAAATAGATCGCCATCTATTTTCAACAGCTCTGGAAGTTTCGCATGCAGATCTTCTACACAAACCGCATAGCTCGGTGCTATCTCCAGCTTATATAGTAGTTCGCCATCTTCACTCTGCGGCACATCAATACCACAAAGCTCCATCCAGCGCGCAAACTTATTCATCATGTCACGCTGGGCGGTAACTGGAGAATCCTCTCCGTCAGCATTCTTTACTGGCGAAAACTCATCTTCACGTGCAAAAGCAACATTTAGTGATGTCTCAGCATGCGGTAGCGCATCAAAAATAAACTTTTCAAATTTATAAGCATTAGGTTCGTCTGGTTTAACGCTCTCACCCACCTCATTACAATATGGCACTTTCTTATGCGCCACATGCAACGGCAAGCTTGCTACTGACTCCTGCTTAAGGAACCCTACCGAGAAAACATGAATCGCCACACTACCATATTTAAGTCTAAGCTCACCATCAGGTAACCGCTCACTCTTCTGTTCATCAGTAAGCTCCGTATATTCAACAACAGAATTACGACCAGCACGTTCAACCACAACCCCAAGACCTTCGGCAGGATCACGCTTAGCACAAACTTTCACAGATACTTCAGAACCATTAGCGTAATGCACACCA
>DAOVUR010000064.1 GCA_030632465.1 bacterium
AGCTACAGCTTTCTTCTTAGGTGCGGCTTTTTTCACAACCTTTTTCTTAGCTACAGGTTTCTTCTTAGCTACAGCTTTTTTGGCTGCTGGCTTTTTCTTAGCTACAACTTTTTTCTTCGCTACAGGTTTCTTTTTAGCTACAGCCTTCTTCTTAGGCGCTGCCTTTTTAGCTGCTGGTTTTTTCTTAGCTACAGCTTTCTTCTTAGGTGCGGCTTTTTTCACAACCTTTTTCTTAGCTACAGGTTTCTTCTTAGCTACAGCTTTTTTGGCTGCTGGCTTTTTCTTAGCTACAACTTTTTTCTTCGCTACAGCTTTCTTGACAACCTTCTTCTTGGCGACAGGTTTCTTTTTAGCTACAACTTTTTTCTTAGGAGCTGCTTTCTTGGCAACAGGTTTTTTCTTAGCTACAGTCTTCTTTTTAGGGGCTGCTTTTTTGACAACCTTTTTCTTTGCAACTGGTTTCTTCTTAGCTACAACTTTTTTGGCTGCGGGCTTTTTGGCCACTGCCTTCTTCTTAGGTGCTGCTTTCTTTTTTGCTGCCATGCTTCCCACCTCCTTGTTTCCCGCGACACATTATCGCGAGTTGTTTAAAACTGTACGTAAATGCTTCATCTCTCGATAATTTTATTTACATACTAACAGGTAAAAACTTCTCAGGGCAAGCCTACCCTCCTTGTTTACACAACCCTACAGCTTTCGTTCAAGACTACAAATAGTTTTTCTTTACGTCAATACCTGATTGCACTTTTTATAAAAAGTTTTTTGTGAAAAATCCGTGCTGCATTTTTTAAGAGAATAAAATATCCATCTTGGTTAATGGTAACCAATGATCATCACGCGTTTTCTCATTCGCAAATGATATGCTAGCTTTTTGATTATGATCCACTAACGAACATTCTATCTCCACAACACCAGGCTTTAAATTTTTCGGTAATGAAACTTTTTTGCCGAACCAATGCTTGCCAGGCCCCCACGTGCGGGGGGCAACTGATAGCCGTACAATTTCATCAAGCTTGTTCTGCCTAAAACGTAATGCAAAATCATACGAATTATAAAGCGGTGCTACGCCGACATTATCAAGCGAACACTCTATATCTATTTTCTTCTGCACTGTTGATTCCAAAGGAAACTTCATCTGACGTATAACAAATCGGTAACCAAGTTTTCTGTTTAGCTCATCAAACTTCAGCCGCCACTTTTCTGGAACATAACATGATTTTGGCATGAAGACTGACGTGTGATAGCGATACATCTCTTCGATAATATAATCCACATCAAACCCTAATCGCTCCCAACCAGAAACTGTCCAGCACGTTTCCATAGTTACAGGTGCAACTTTCCACGCATCATGTAGTCCAGTAGTCGCTAGACTTTTCGGATACTGATCATACATATGATTCCAACGCGCATTCCATGGAATCCCTGGATGCTCCTCGTTACGTAAGTCACCAATACAGTCTATTCGCCAGCCTATCTTTCGATTAGGATAAGCCTTAGGGGCATAGTAACTTCCTTTAGATCCCAACATAACCAACAGTTGTGTTTTCTTAAAACTTTTAAAATAGACATCAACTAACTCTTCCGCTGTAGCTTTTGTTGCATTTCCTCCAGTCTCACCAAACGGACCACCATAAGCTACGTCAAAAGACTCTAACGAGGGATGCCCATCAAACTTTTTTGCAAATGAACGTAACATAGCTTTAAAGTGTTTTTTATATATTGGGCAATTTGCATCTAATCCAACATTACCATCTTTATCAATGACTGTACGCGCACCCAATTGCAGTAGCCACTCAGGAAGCGCCTTTTTAACATATGGCTGAATACGAACCTGAACAGTTTGTCCACGTTTCGCGCCAGTAGCAAAAGCTTTTTCTACAATATCCCATCGATATTCTCCACAAGCTTGCTCTAAATCAGACCATACCCAGCGGCAGTAGGCAATTGCAGTATCTGGATATCGATCATTATGCAGATCACTATTCTTAGGCGCAGGAAATTTTAAAGGTCCATGCCTATCCGACCACTGCACATCAGGATAAAGTGGATCACCATTAAAACGCTGAAACGTTGTTGTTCCTTTGTGCGGATTACGAAACAGTCTATCTGTCTCATACGGCCTAACTCGTTGCACAACTTCATCGACACCATACGCCTTGCGCCAATCAGATATTGTTTCAAGCTTCTTGCTCATTTATTCACTCCAGCTATTTTTTTGATTTATACTCTCTCAATAAATAGGGCCTCTTGCAAAACTATTCAGTTTTACTGCTTTCTGTGTAGCGTTGGCCGTCTCGGCCAATCCTTCCCGCAGGGAAGTTCGAGGCTACAACCACTCCTATGGCTACGCTCGTCGCTTTTTTTTGCCTGAGGACAGGCAACACTACACCACTGTTTGCCTGAGGACCAGTGCTTCGCTTGCTACGCCGCGGCATGCAGGCAACACTACATCCCTTTAGAGATATTCATGATCGGTAGTAATACAGCCAATGTTATCAGCAAAACAAAACCACCGATCAATAGAATTATTAATGGCTCTAGAAAACTAAGATGCAATTTCAGAAAACGACGCCACTGCAAACCGTAACGCTGCGCCGCACTTGATAGTAGCCGCGCCATTCCGCCGCCAGCCTCTCCTACACGAACCCAGCCGGGCAGGAACTCTGCCATTGGCGGAATACGCTCCAATGCACTTGAAAGCTTATCACCATGCCTAATCTTATCGGACTCCGCAAGCGCAAGCGTGGTTATCCACACACTGCCTGTTGCACGTCCAGCAATCACCAAGCTCTCAATCAAAGACACTCCACCATCTAGCAGAATTGCCATCGTTCGACAAAATCGTTCATTCACCAACAACTTATAGCCGCGTCCTATAATTGGCAACCCGAACAGACGTTGATCTCTACGACATTGCAAATCAATATTATTTTTTGCGCGACGTCTATGTAGATAGGCTACTATCGCCACCAGAATTAATACAGGCACCCCCCAATGTACAACAGCCTGCCCAACACTCATCATAATACTTGTGAGCAGTGGTAGTTTCCCATTCCCCGCACTAAGAAGATCGCGAGTACGAGGAATCAATACTCCCAGCATTAAGACAGCTACGCAGATACCAACGGCAATAACAATAAGCGGATACACCAGCGCCGCCTGCACACTCTGCCGTAACTCTTCCTGTTCATCGAGAAAGTCGGCCAAGCGCGCCAATACTTCTGCCACAGTTGCAGAACGCTCGGCGGCCTCAATAATGGAAACTTCAAAATTGGTTACTGATGAACTAGCTTCATCAAAAGAGACTGCTAACGAAGCCCCTTCCCTAACGCGATCACGTAT
Source organism: bacterium (assembly GCA_030632465.1). Classification (GTDB taxonomy): domain Bacteria; phylum Verrucomicrobiota; class Kiritimatiellia; order UBA8416; family CAMZLY01; genus CAMZLY01. The sequence continues at coordinate 3,343 of DAOVUR010000064.1, forward strand.
ACCCGCCAGCCCTAGGCGTGCATCTTGCACCTCGGGTGATGAAACAAGAATTTCCAACGCATCCACGAGCGGTAAGCCGGCATCAAGCAGAGCGCTAAGTTCACGATATATAACAGAGCGCGTAGCTGACGATAGGCGTAACTGCCGCCCAGTAGCAGTCAAACGCTCAGTAAGGATACCAGTAGCCGCCAGCTTCTCGCGCGCATCTTTGACACTCAACGCTTCAATCAAGCCTTTCCGCACCTGCCCTTTACTATTATACCCTTTGTAATCAAATGTCTTCATAAAATAACTACTCTACAGTCCTCTGCATCTTTTACCATTTCTTTCTTTGGGTATTGAGCATTGAGTGTTGGATGTTGGATGTTAATTTTTCTAACTACTTCAGCAATGTTCCCAAGACTTCATCGATACTCGTTAAGCCTTTGGTTGCCTTATGAACACCATCAGCAAAGAGGCTCACCATACCAGCACGCTCGGCCGCATCAATTAGAACTCCTGAAGTGATATTTCCGGTACGTACCATATCCCGCATCTCTTCGTTAACCAGCATAAGTTCAAAAACACCTACTCGTCCGCGATACCCTTCTTTACAATCTGGACACCCGTGCGGCTCCCAGATTTTCTGCCCAACAGTAAGCAATCCAGTCAAGTCAGGGTTACGCTCTATCAGTGCATCTGTAACCACCGTCTCCTTCTTACATTTGGAACACAATTTTCTGACTAGACGTTGCGCAAGCACTCCTTTTAATGTAGAAGCTATCAGGCACGACTCAATTCCCATATCCACTAGCCGCAATACTGCGCTTGGCGCATCATTGGTATGCAGAGTAGTAAAAACTAGATGTCCAGTAAGTGATGCTCTAATAGCAATCTCAGCAGTCTCTCTATCGCGAGTTTCACCAACAAGTATAACATCTGGATCTTGTCGTAAAATATGACGTAAGCCGCTGGCAAAAGTTAAACCAATTTTCGGCTTAACTTGAATCTGCCCAATATTAGATAGTCGGTACTCTATAGGGTCTTCAATAGTAAGAATATTTCTTCTTGAAGCATCAAGCTTTTCTAAACCAGCATAAAGAGTGGTTGTCTTGCCAGAACCTGTCGGACCCGAAACTAAAATGATGCCGTTAGATAGCTCCAAAAGTTTATCAAAACCAACTAAAGCTGATTCATCCATACCTAGATCAACTAGAGGCAATAGTGCTGAGTCCCTATCTAAAAGTCTAAGCACAACCCGCTCACCTTCTGCGACTGGTATTGTAGAGACACGAATATCAATTTCGCGATCACCAACCCTGACATTAGCCATACCATCTTGCGGCAGACGTTTTTCGGCAATATCCATGTGCGCCATAACTTTGAGTCGTGAAACCAAAGATAACTCCAGGTGCTTTGGTGGAAGTGACTGTTCATACAGAACGCCATCAATACGGTAGCGCACACGTAAGTGTGATTCAAAAGGCTCAAAATGGATATCAGATGCACCCTGCTTAACCGCACCGAGCAGTATCAAATTAACCAGCTGAGTAACTGGGGCGTTAGTGGCATCTTCTAGCAGATCACTTTTGGCAACCTGCACAGTGGAGCCAGATGACTCCTCAATATCACGAATAAACTCTTTGGCTGAATTATCTCGCTGATAGTAACAGTGCTCTATAGCTTCGGTGATCAGATCAACTGGCGCTACTACAGGCGTGAGATCTTCACCAAGCAATAGCTCGAGATATTCCTGTTCATTCACGGAAGCAAGATCAGACATTAGGACGCATTTTTCCTGATCAATAATAACCGGCAACATCTTATTGGTGCGTGCCCAATCAAAAGATAGTTTATCGACAAGTTCCGGAGCAAGAATTGAGTCATCAATTTCTGATAAAAAAAGTATGCCGTCAGTTTCTGCCTGAGCCTTTAGCAAGTCGATATCCGGACTATTCGTCTGTTTGTTGCTCTTTTTCATTGCTAGATAACCCTGTCTTGTCCTGCCATTTATTCATGAGCTCTTCAGCCACGGCAATATCACTCACAACCCGCGGCGTAACAAAGATTAGCAGATCGGTAGTTTTGTTTACTACAGCCTTCTGCCTAAAGAAAAATCCTATTACAGGAATCGATCCAAGTAGCGGAACTTTTCTAACAACCTCTGCCTTATCTTGTCTAGTAAGACCAGCAATAATAATCGTCTTACCATCAGGTACTGTCACCGTAGTTTTAACCTCACGGCGGGCAATGGTAGGAGTAAGTTGCATCTCAGGATCAGTATTCTTCGACTCTATAATTGCCTCAATAAGCGGATTAAGCTCCATGCGAACCAATCCACCAGGAATAACATGCGGAGTCAGAACTAATTTTATGCCAACCTCGATACGTTCTATATTCTGAATAACATCGCGACTTGCCCCTGTACCTCCCTGGATCGTCGAGGTTAATATCGGAATCTCATCAACAATACGTACACTGGCTTCGCTATTGTTCTGCGCCTCAAGTGCGGTCTCAGATAGAATTTTCATACGGCTATCTGTTTTGATAGCCTCTATATTAATAACGCCCGGATAGTCTGCTACCAGATTTCCGCCAGCATCATAATGACTACCATGTGCAGCTGCAATAGATATACCGTTCGGGAAAAGACCTTCCTGGACACTATTAAGAAGCCCGCCAGCCTGAAAAAGGCTTGCGCCCTGCACTACTGTCTCACCAAGAGCCGAAGGCATATTAAGTGCCGCAAGTTCAACACCCAAATTTAAATTATCATCAACGGTAACTTCAGCAATTACCACCTCGATATGAACCTGCTCGCGCGGTATATCCAACTGGTTAATCAGATCAGTGACAACCCTAAGATCGCCGGGTGAAGCATCTACTAGTAGTGCATTATTCCCAATGTTAGATTCAATAGCAATACTGCGCTTCTTACCAGTTGCCGAACCTTTTCCAGCAGACTTATCAAGGAGCGCATTGATACTTTTGGCGGCCTCATCAGATGAAATATACTTCAAAAATATTGCATTTAACCGTCCGGTTCCGGCAGGCACATCAACATCCATCTTGGAGATGATATCCTTCATGAACTTAACCTGTGATTCAGGCCCTATAAGAATAAGCTTATTTGAATCTGGCGATGCCACAACGTATGCTTGCCGCGAGCCAACCTGACTTCTGCCAGTTGATGGTAAGCGATTCTTTAATTTATCTGCGCGGCTCTCGCTCTCAGCTAATGCATCATTGAGCTGACGCGCAAGATCAACAGCTGATGTAAACTTTAAGATCACAATCTCAGTGCTACGCGCTAACCCAGGACGATCAATCTCTGCTATTATCTTTTCTATACGCCTAATGCTTGTTGCTGTGTCTGTGATGATCAGGTGATTTGTCTCTTCTATAATAGCAACACTACCAGACTTATTACCGCCCATCTTTGTTTCTAACAGCTTACGTACCGATTCAGCGGCAATATTATCTAGATGAATAATCTTTGTCACAATACCATTTTTAGGTGTCTCCTCATCACTAGCTATTATAGGAGTAGAAACCGTATTACCACGTGGTAATGCTACAACACGGTACAGATCATCTTCCTGGACCACCGAACAGCCAGCTGACTCGAGAATACTCACAAAGAGCGAATAGACCTCTTCACGTTTAACCTGCGGAGATACAACAGTAATTTTACCTTTTATATCATCCGAGATAACAAATCTCTTACCAGTAATATCCCCCACCATACGGACAAATGTAGCAATATCAACTTTGTCGAAACTAAAATCCATAGTCTCCTGCTTATCAGTTGCGCCCAAGCAGAGTAGAGACGAACAGATAATTAGCATGCAGAATATACGCATGGCCATAATACGAAGAGGACTATTTAATATTTTAGATCTATTTATCATATTTTAAAATCACGTATCTATCTACTTACAGATACCACGTTCACTAGCACGTACAAACTCAACTAGATGATCCAATTCAGGGTTTTTATCCAGTTCGAGATCAATCTTCTCTAGCGCCTGCGTAGTTGACAAACCATCACTAATAATAAATTTAAGTGCCTGCTTAAGAACCTTTCTTACTTCAGGTGTCACCCCGCGACGCTTAAGCCCTATACTGTTAAGCCCCTTTATTTCAGGATCAGGATGACCAACAACCATCATATATGGCGGGCAGTCTTGAGATATCCTGCTCATTCCACCAACCATGCACATTGTTCCAATACGCACAAACTGATGAACCCCACATAAACCAGCAATTACAACAGCATCCTCAATCACTACATGACCAGCAAGGTGAGTACTATTAGAAATAATAACACCATTGCCAACTTGACAAGCATGAGCAACGTGCGAATAGGCCATAATATGACAATTCTCGCCAACACGCGTATATTCGCCATCCTCAGTACCGGAATTAACAGTTACATATTCGCGCAACGTTGTTCCTGCACCAACTTCAACAAAAGTTTTTCCGCCCTTAAACTTTAAATCTTGTGTCTGCGTACCAATAGAGGCAAAAGGAAAGATATTACATTTCTCACCAATAGTTGTATGACCATCAAGAACAACATGCGACATTAGTCGCGAGCCAGCCTTGATTGTCACATCAGGACCGACAACACAAAACGGTCCGACTTCAACATCATCACCAAGTTGCGCCTTACTATCTACAACAGCACTGCTATGAATTAATGTCATACTTCAGCCTTCTGATCAGTCATCATACACATCAACTCAGCTTGTGACGCCACTTTTCCATCAACAAAGATTTTACCTTCCATCTTAACTGAGCGTGAACGCAGTTTAAGGATCTTTACTTCAATTCTCAATTGATCACCTGGTGTTACAGGCTTACGAAACTTCGCTTTGTCAATTCCCATAAAGAATGGAATCTGTCCATCTGTGCCTGCAACCTGATTCATTAGCAAGCCACCAACCTGCGCCATAGCTTCCAACTGTAGCACGCCCGGCATAATTGGCATGCCAGGAAAATGCCCTTGAAAAAATGGCTCATTAATAGTCACATTTTTTATAGCAACAATAGACTGCTGCTCCACATCACATTCCAACACACGATCAACCAATAAGAATGGGTACCGATGTGGAAGCGACTTCATTATCTCTGTAATATCCTGCTCTACTAACGACATAACTCTATATTCCTCTTATCTTTTATTATTTTCAGTTTTATAAAAATTATTTTAAGCTAACAGCTTATATCACTCTATCGGTCAAGACCACTGATATAAACCTCAACCCTACGGTTAACTGGATTTCCGCGTCTAGGATCATTTGGCTCTTCAGGACGACTAAATCCGTAACCATGTGCTTCAAGGCGGCTCTTGTTAATTCCACCCTTCTTAGCAATATGGTTCAATACAGATTCTGCACGACGCTGCGAAAGTTCATGATTATATTTCTTATTAGACTTTGCTGTACGATCAGTATGTCCCTCGATTCTAGCTTCTGCTGTCGGATTACGCTGTAGCTCTTTGATCACTAAAGAGATATCGCGGTCATATACACTCTTAATATCTGTCTTATTA
>DAOVUR010000116.1 GCA_030632465.1 bacterium
GCGATTGAGGAGTTTAAGGTGAATGCCTAAGTGTATACTTGGTCTAAAGCAAAGGTGAAAAAAAGGAAAAGTGTTTATGAAAAATATGAAATATGTTCTGTTGGTTTTGTTGGTGTTTGTTGTCTCTACATTTACTGTTTTTGCTTCTGCGGTAGATGATATTCTTGGGACGACAAAACAGCATGGTGGTATCTGTTTGGTGATTGGGGATGATTCTCTTGAATTAGCGCTGGAGTTAGCTGAAAAAAGTAATTTTTATGTTCAGATAATTCAATCGGATGTTGCGAAAGCAGCTAAATGGAACAAGCAGGTTGCGGCTTCTAAGTTACGGAAAGATCTTAGTGTTCGTGGCACACTATTTAATGAGGATCAGTATGGCTCTGATCTTATTAATCTTATTGTTGTTAAGGATGCTAAAGCGTTAGGCGATACTACTAGTCAAGAACTGGTTAGAATATTGGCGCCAAGGGGATATCTGTTTTCGAAAACAAAGATTAAAGGCATCGATACCTCGTTAGCTGAAGAGAAGTCGGTTGCGGGATATGCTTCGGTGTTGCAGAAGAAGGTAGAGCCAGTGGTGTGGAAGATAGCCGATAGTATGAAGTGGCGTGCAGGTGCGCGGGCACATATGTCGTATGGTTTTATGGGGGTGCATGGAAACGGGAAGTATATCTACCGTGAGTATATGGAGGCAGAAGATTCTTTTCCGAAGACTCGTACTAGAATATTTGCTAGAGATGGCTTTAATGGTCGTACTATCTGGACTTTAGAAGAACCGGTAGGGACCAGTCTTGGAACATGGGGTTTTGGTCAATGGGATCGATCAGGAAAGGCGATGGCAATTGATGATGATAACCAGTTCTTTTATATTACGCATGATAAGAAGCTTATATGCCTAGATGCGGAGACTGGTAAACAGAAATTTGTACTGTTAGATTCTAAAGCTAATTCATCCTATATGAAAATATATGATAATAAATATCTAGTTTACAATAATACGGTGTTCTCAACAAAAACTGGTGAGAAAATTTTTAGGATTCACGGAAAGTATGTGGTTGCTGATAAAAAAGTTTATGCGATATCTGGGAAGTCGTTAAAAGTTTCTAAATTAGTTGATGGTTCTGTGCTTCTTGAAAAGGTGTTGGATATTGAATTACCGAAGAAGTATGGGCTTATATACCTTGCCGATAAAATATTGATAACTACGGGGAGCCGTTGGGTGCGACCTTTTGGGTTGCTAGCTCTTGATCCTTCAACAGGAGAGAAAGTGTGGAGTCATGAGTTTACCGGTCTTTTTGCTCTGACTGCCAGAGGAAAGAAAGGTGAGGTTTTTATTGGTATACCTCATTATTCTGAATACAATGGAAAAATTCTTGCCTATTCTACTGTAAATGCCTATGTCTCTCACGGGGATCATCAGGAGGTGTATATTACACGCATTGATCCAGCTACAGGAAAGGTTGAGGAGCAAGATTATGGGTGTGATGGGACGGTGTTCGGTTCAAACTGTAATAATAGAGTGCGGCGTTTGGGAGATTATCTCTACTATTGGCATAATATCTGGTTCAATTTGACAACAAAAGAGAGAGTCTATCCGTATATTGTTCATCCAGGATGTTTTACGCCATCAATGGCTGCGAATGGATACATTTATAATGTTCCTGGTCGTAAAAATGGGCCTATAGCTGGAATTACTGCGATTGGTCCGGCTGATATTACCTTTGATCAGAAGGTTGGGGGAACTGTTTTGCAGTTCACAGGAAAGTTACCTAAAGCTATAGCTACAAAGGCGACTGACTGGACTAGGTATCGTAACGATGAAATGCGTAGTAGTTTTGTGACTAATTCCGCTCTTGGTAGTACATTGACTGAGTTATGGAAAACAGATATCGGATTAGGTAGCTGTGCATATGATGTTATGCATGAGAGACGAACAGGGTTAACGCAGGCAACAGTTGCGTATGGTCTTGCTTTTGTGACTGATATCGATTCTGGTTGTATTGTTGCAACTGATGTTAAAACCGGGAAAGTAGTCTGGAAATATGCCGTTGGTAGCCGGGTAGAATTTCCTCCTTCATTATATCAAGGTCTTTGCTTAATTGCCGGGCAAGATGGTTGGGTCTACTGTTTGGATGCTAAAACTGGTGAGCTGGTCTATAAACTGCTTACTGCTCCGAGAGATCGCCTTGTTGGTGGAGATGAGAAGTTGGTAAGTCTGTGGCCTGCACGGTCTGATGTGTTTATTAAAGATGGTATTGGTTACATTTCTAATGGGTTTGCTGCAAACGTTCATGGTGGTTCACGTGCAATGGCTTTTGATGTATTAACAGGGAAGACAGTATGGGCAAAATGCTGGACTAAGCCTGATACAGTATGTGGCTATCCTAGACCTTATGACATACTTGGTCTATTTACCAGTACTAGCGGATCTGATTTGGCTATGAAGGGAAAAAAGATCAAGATTGCTACAGGTGAAATAGGCGGAAAAGCTGTAGGTCTTTTCTTACAAAGTCGGTATACGTCAATAGATAATCTCCTTGCGTATGGTAATAGTGTTGGCAGAACAAATGAAGATAGAGCCCATGAACTGTTTGGTGACGGGCGGGCAACAGGTCGAAGTTTGGCATTTGATAAAGGGTTTAGCGTGGCATATACTTTTGCCCCAAAAGGTGAAAGTTTCGTGAATACTGGACTACTGCATATCAAAGGCTTTAAAGGAAAAGAGCCAAGCTGGTCTACTGAACCGACTGACTTCCAGGTTGATGATTTTGTGCTTACGCCTAAGTTTATCTATGCGGTAGGGCATTACTATAGAGTTAAAGGCGAGCCAGAGCTATGGGTTATGTCTAGAGATGATGGTAAAGTTATCAGCAAAACGACTGTTGGAGGATTTCCGAGCTTTGGTGGAATGTCTGCTTCTGAAGATAAACTCTTTATTGCGACAAGAGAAGGCAAGCTTATCTGCCTGAAGGCTGTCGCTAGCAAATAGTGGATGTCATAGTTATTAATGAGCGGTGATCTCGATATATAATCTCGTTCCATAACTTACAGCTGATGATCGCAAGGAATAGGTTCTGTTTTTTGATTTATCGTAATCGTAATCGTACTCCTAATCATAATCGAGTGATATAATTGTTGGCGTATGTGAGTGTTTGATTGCGTGCGTATTTGAGTGCGTAAGGATTACGATTACGAGTAGGATGAAAAACTTGCCGAAACTTTTTGTTCGTGTATAGGAAAATTAATATTTAAAGTTGACGGAGTTTTATTATGGTGCTATCTTGCCATCTACGGTATACCATGGTCTACGTAGATTAGGGTGGCTTTTAGCATGGGACTATTTTGTGGATGTAGGTTAATAATAAAAGGAGAAGTTATGAAGTATATGGTTGGTATGTTGGTTGGTTTGTTATGTGCAAGTATGACGGTGAATGCTGAGGATGTGGTTGTTCCTAAGGCGGCAAAAGATATTCTCAATAGTAAAAGTTTTTGGCGCTATAGTGTTGCTAGTGACAAGCATACATATAAGGAGAACGGTATAGATGTTCCGGTAAAAGTAGCGAAAAGGGTAGCCTCTGCGGAAGTGCCGGTGGCAAATCCTGCACCTGAAGCGGGATGGATGAAGCTGGGGTTTGATGATTCTTGTTGGCCGCGCGAGCGTATGGCATATTTGGGCAGGTATGCTTTTGATCGCGTAACATCTGAACAAATTAGTTTGCGAGGCAAGTTTAATGTTACTGATGTTAAGACTGCTAATCTATATTTTGAAACAAAATATATTGGTGGATTTGTTTTGTATATTAATGGCAAGGAGGTTGGTCGTGTGGATCTACCTAAAGGTGAACTTACCTCTAAGAGTTTTGCTACGCCGTATGCCGATAGTTATTACTTAGATGATAAAGGTGTTCCATTTAATAAATGGAAAAATGTGACGCGTAAAAGCGATGGGAAAAAGATTCCTGGTCAAGTTTATTATGGCGAATTACGTATGGATCGTAAGTTTTCCGTTAAGATCCCATCAACAGTATTAGTTGCTGGTGTGAACGTAATAGCTGTGGAGCTACATCGTAGTGCAATTTCTCTTGCAGCAAAGACATGGTCGAAATTTGGGAAGTCTGGCTATGTGAGATCATGGTCACACCTTGGCTTAAAGGGGCTTCGTCTTGCTAATGCTGGTGACGGTGTGGTTGCCAATATTGCCCGCCCTACAGGTATCCAAATTTGGAATGTTGATATTAATAATAGAGTAGATATGAACGATTATGGTGATCCTAATGAGAAGAGTCAGCCTGTGCGTATTGTTGCAGCGCGTAACGGGTCATTTATCGGTCAGTTTGTTGTTAGTTCAGATAAAAAAATAAGCAATTTTAAAGTTACTGCTGAAGGGTTGAAGGCAGAAAAGGGCACTGCCGTAATTGGTGCTGATAAGGTTGACCTGTTATATGCAGACTTTGATTGGAAGGCTAGATGGAATCAGTTATGGGCTCTTAATCTTCAGAAAAAAGCTCCTGAAAGCGTGCCTATTGTTGCTGTTGCTGCTCCTCGTAAGGAAAATGGAGCTATGAAGCCGGTGGTTGTTCGTATAAATGTTGCAGCAGATGTTAAAGCTGGTGTTTATAGTGGAAAAGTTTTAGTTGTTGCAGATGGTGAAAGATTTACAGTTCCTGTTAAGCTTGAAGTTGCTGACTGGACGCTTCCTGATCCAGTAGATTTCCGGACGTATGTTGGTTTATATGAATCTCCTACCACAGTATCTATGCAGTATAAGGTTCCAATGTGGAGTGAGGAACACTGGAAATTGCTCGAAAAGAGTTTTGAATTATTAGGGCGTGCGGGAAATAAATTCTTAAATATCGATGTGGTAGATGAGACTCAGTATGGTAATGATGATGGTTATATTACGTGGGTGAAGCAAGCTGATGGCAGTTACACGTATGATTTATCGGTTATGGAGCGCCTTGTAGAGTTAGCTTTAAAGCATTGGGGACAAATTGATTTTATTCCGTTGCAAATTTGGCATTCTGCTGGTGGTGGCGGACGTGGTGGGTGGTACTTCAGACCAGTTGATACAAAATGTACAGTACGGGTGAAAGATGCAAAAACTGGTGATATATCACATATGCAGGTTCCTGTTTTTGGAACGCCTGAGGCGATAGAGTTCTGGAAGCCGTTATTATTGCAGATCCAGCAGAGTCTAACAAAGCTGGGGGTTGAAAAAGGGATGTGCATAGGGATACTAGGTCACTCAACAGCTCCCGTCGGAGTGTTTGAGACAATTACTGCTGCGTACCCAGGAGATAAAGGTGCATTCTGGCAAAGGGGGTTGCATAACGCAACATCATCAAAGGTTCCGTATGAAGTTGAACGTAAGGTTCCGGGTAATAAGGTTATTTTGCATGAGCACTGTTACGGTATGAAGATGGTGAATTATGATATCCCGACATTGCCAGAAATGCATACTCTACGCGGACAGCCTGCAGCAGCGTACTTCCGTATATCTAATTTTGGAAATGTTGCTACCTTGATGTTCTATAGAGAGATGGGGAAACGTGCTCTATTCACAAAAAAGACTGGGCTTAGCAGAATATGCTTTGACTACTGGGATGTGCAGGACCCCAATAATCCTGACCGTAAACCAGTTGATATCTTTAATCGTTGGTTGCATTCAACATGTGCTCAGCGTGAACCATCTCTAAAGAGAATGAGTTGGCCAGGAGTTGAAGGAGCAGAGACTACTACAAGGTTTGAAAATCTTATTGTGGGAATACAAGAAGCTGAAGCCTTAATAGTTCTAAGTGAAGGAGCTGCCAATGAGGAAAAGGTAGGTAAAAAGCTTGCTGACAAGTGTCGCTCTGTAATGCGTAGGCAGCTAGGATTTGCTCACTACAATAATATTTATAGTGAACGTCATATTATGCTACATGTTAATTATTACGGCTGGCAGGATATGTCTGCGGAACTTTATGCAGTTGCTGGTGAAGTGGCTAAAAAGATGGGGAAATAGTTGTCAGTTATCAGGGGATCCGAAAAGGTTTATCGCTCCTTATGGATGATAAAGATTATTGGGAAGCTGAGGGTTTAATACCCCGCAGCTTGCTGCGTCATGAATTGTAGGGCTGGAACGGCTGAGGTACGATGCCTTCCAGCCAGGTCCGGCGGGA
>DAOVUR010000065.1 GCA_030632465.1 bacterium
GTAGAGTCAGTAAAACAGCTTTCCATAGCTGTTCGAATCAGTATCGCAACACTGTATTGTCGCTACTACTGCTCATCAATCTGACCTTTTACTTTTGACCAACCACCAAAAAATGTTTCTTCATCTCATCATAAATCTTAATTTTTCTAAAGCCTGCATTACATAATTCTTCTTCAACTTATCCTGGTTCATATCGGATAGAGGTTGGCGGGCCCGCGGACATCTCCTCATTCTTCCAATCAACAATAAAGATCGTGCCATTATCCTTTAATAATCTAAAAGCCTCCTTAAGAAGTTCCTCAGGCTCATCTATCTCATGATGCAGACTTATCATATATACTAAATCAGCTAGGTCATCTTCAAGCGGAACAGCATGTTCCTCCATCTGCAACGGAAGTATAGATGGATAAATGTCGCATATATTATCTTGCATCCAGCCGATCATAATATCAGATATGTCACAAGCGTATATCTTGCCTCCGTTACTATATTCCAGGAATGGAATAGCAAAGAAACCTGTACCGGCACCAATATCAATAAATAGACCACTATTTTTCAGATGTAAATTAAGCTTATCCCATATATATGCTGGCGGAACATCTAACATTCGGTCCGGATTGTTTAGTTTATCAAGCTTTTGTGGATTAAATTTCTTTTCTGTCATACCAAGCCTCTAATAATTACTAATATCTTCTTTTATACAATTGCTAATAGTAGCAAAATCCCATATATATAGATAGATACTTAATGATTATAAAAACTGGATGACTTATCATGAAAGCAGCAAAACTTACAGCGTATACCTTGACACTGATAACACTTACGCTATCTGTCACATCATGCAAAATGATTACTGATGCAGTGACTCACGCAACTCCAAAAAAAGAAGTAGTACTGCCTGCCCCATCCAATACATATACTGTACATGGTGAAAAGCCAGGTATACAAAATTATGTAGTGCAATATGATGCTGACATGTATCGTGGCGGCGAACCTCTTTCTGAGAAAGGCATGAAGTCGATTAAAGCTATGGGAATCAAAACTATCATATCCGTAACACCTACTAAGTTTGAACGTAAATATGCGAAAAAATATGGTATAAGTCTTGTTGAGTTGCCGTTTGAAAAAAAGGATGGACTTACAGAAGCTGACCTTAAGAAATATATTGCTGTATTCGGTTCGCCAGAAAACACTCCAGTATATGTTCATTGCCGTAGCGGCATGCATCGAGGCGGTACACTTGGCGTAGCCTACAGACTACATCGAAATGGCTGGACATGGAAAGATGCACTTATTGAATTTGATAGCCTAGGCGGCAGTACTACAGTCGATAAAATCATGCTTGAATCTACACGAGTAATACAAAAGCAGAACTAACAAAAGGCTCGATATAATATGCCAACAAAAACAACCATAGAACACCAAATCAACGATGCTGTCAGTAATTTCGAGAAGGAATATATGGGCCGCGGTCCACTTGAAACCAAGACATTTATTGTAGAAAACATGCTGATCATACGACTTAAAGGCGTTTTAACTCCGGCAGAGCTGCAACTGGCTAATGCTGATGACTCAGACCGTGGACGGAAACTTATTAAAGATGTACGTGTTGAATTAATTGAAAAAGGCCGCGTTTTACTGGAAACAATAGTTGAATCTATTACCAAGCAGAAGGTGGTGAGCCTCCATACTGATATAAGCACCGTTACCGGAGAGAGAATCATTATTTTCACAATGGAACATTTGATAAAAACAGATTCTTGACATCATACATCTTTCCATGTACCTTCCCACCAATACAAAAATCAGTTGATTAACTGAGAGTACTTTAAGTACTGGCGGAAAATAGGCTGCAATGCAATAAACGCGTTGTAGTCTTTTTGTTTTTACAAGAAAAATGATAGTTATATAGGAGTAGTATTATGAATAAATTTATGGTTATGTGTCTAACAGTAGTATGTGCAGGTCTCTTTTGTGGTTGCGAGGATGATAACTCAAGCGGTGGACTGGATTTAGGTTCCGTAGTATGGTTAGATCAGAACATTTCAGGATGGCCTGAAACAACATCAATGTCAGCTTCAGTTGGTGGAGGTTCAGTTAATATGCCTTACGATAAGGCGAATGTCTGGCCAGGAACTTCTGGCGGTGGTGCAACAGTAAATGCAAATGCATGGGTCTTTGTTAACCAAGGTGGTACTTGGTATGCAGCAACTTGGGAATATTTACGAGTTGGGCAAACATCAAAAAGCTCAGCCTCTGTAACAGGTAGTCATATAAATCATGCACCATTAAGCAGCTGGCATCCAGTATCTGGCGAAACGTACGGCTTCATGGTTAGTGGACTTGTTAGAGGTGGTGCCAGTAATGTTGAGGAACGCTCTAATGTATCCATGGTAACATGGTAATAAGATAAGATTACATATCTAATATGAATATGATCATATACTTAACAGTGCCAGTTTGCATAATTGTAAGCTGGCTACTGTTTGAAATTATCAGGTTTCTGCGAATACGCAAGGAGGAGCAGACCAGCAAACTAATAGGCTGGATGTTGCGTCCGTGGTCAGCATGGGCAATTATTAACCTGATTTATCAGCTAAATCCTGGCAAAGGCCTCGATGCCATGGATTCAGCGCCAACTTTCACATCTTGGATCTTTCCACTATTTCTGCACCCCTGGAATCGAGATGAAAGCATTGGCAGTGTATTCACTCGCTTAGCAACCACCCCTACAGTCTATATCTGGGGCGTAATAGTAGCACTGTTAACACTTATATTAGTTTTCCTCGTTAAACTAGCTCTTTCTAATAGGGCAGAAGGCTGGAAGAGACTACTCCCTTTATTGATAGCTGTTTATATAGTAATTAGCGTACTACAACTTTCTATAGCCTCACTACCCAATGGTCCATTTGATTCCGGAGAGCGCAAGGGCTCGCTACTATCCTGCTGGCACGCCCACGCTACAATGCTATACTCAGTGCCATTTGTAAAAACAGATGGAAACTTTCTTCGCAATTTTAAAGAAATTCAGCCCAAGCTTAAATTCACAATTCATGCATTATCACATCCGCCGGGCGGTGTTCTTTCAATGTACTATATGGGAAATATAGTTGGAGCTAAAGGGATGAATATTCGCCTAGATTCAACTCGTATTCGGTACGCATTAGGCATGACATTTTTTGCCGCCCTAAATGTCTTTATACTTTTCGGTATGGGGAAGTATATGTTTGGCGGTAATAAACCAGGACTTGTCGCAGCAATATTATGGAATACGGCTCCAGTGATGGTTGCTTATTCAAATCACGCCCAAGATGGACTTTACGCCGTATTCTTTAATCTTGCACTGCTCCTCACGTGGCGTATTGGTATGGCGGTCAAGTCACGTTACTTAGAAATGGTGGCATTAGGCCTAGTTTTTGTAGCGATAATTCTAATGAACTACAGCTGGGGGCTCGTAACAACTATATTTGCAGCATTTATGATCTATCGTGCAATTTCAGCCAAATGGAAGTTTATCGACTTTTCCATACGTGGAGTAGTTCCCTTAGGAGTCATGACTATCGTTGCGGGGGCAATCTTATGGGATTATAAAATGGACTATCTAGCGTTTTATAAAGTATCCAGCTGCTACGTAAAAGAGTGGTATCAGTACGACACTATCTACCAGCATGTAATATCTTGGTTTGGCGGACAGGTAGAAATATGGTTATTCATGGGCGCCATCAGCTGCTCTGCATTCTTTGCTTCTATATATGCTCGCAAAAAAGAGAGGAACTGGAACCCGCAACTTGTATTTCTTACAATCATACTTACTGTTTATGCGCTACCAATCTTATTTGGACCTACGTGCCTACGACTAGAAACTTCTCGATGCTGGCTATGGGTAACAAGTGTACCAACCTGCTTTGCTGCACATCACCTGCTCGCACAATCACGTCCACGACTATTCGTAACTGCCGCTGTCCTATTCTCTATTATTAGCTACAGTATTATACGACTATTTATAACAGTATAAAAGATAAGCACAAATATGGCACCACATGGCTGTAAACTCAGAAAATCATCCAATATCGGCATAATAAGATATTTTCAGCAATCACTCTTGACAATATCCGCCCATCCGTGTACCTTTTTTTGATCATATAGGAAATTCGGTGGATTGACTGAGAGCCTTTCAGGCTGGCAGTAAATAGGCCGCAACGCATAATTAAGTGCATTGCGGCCTATTTAATATTCACGAAGTATATTATAGAAGGGGACATTGATCACAGATCATCCCTGTAACAGATAACCGAGCTTGCACATTTAACAAGTTCAAAACAAGGAAGACGAACATGACTAACAATAAGAAGTTACTCGCTTGGGTAGCAGAAATAGAAGCAATGTGTACACCAGAGCAGGTAGTTTGGTGTGATGGTTCAAAAGAAGAATATGACCGTCTTATGGTTGAAATGGTAGCAACTGGTATGGCTGTCAAACTAGACGAAACTAAACGTCCAAACAGCTTTGCATTCAACTCTGATCCATCTGACGTGGCTCGTGTAGAAGGACGTACATATATAGCTTCTTTAAAAGAAGAAGATGCTGGTCCTACTAATAACTGGATTGATCCTGCTGAACTTAAAGAAACAATGAAGAAACTTTATGCTGGCTGCATGAAGGGCCGTACATTATACGTAATTCCTTTCTCTATGGGACCAGTAGGTTCTGACATCGCTAAGATCGGTATCGAAATCACTGATAGTCCATACGTTGTAGTTAACATGCACATCATGACTCGCGTAACACCTAAAGTATTCGATATACTTGGCGAAGATGGCGATTTTATTCCATGTCTACACTCTGTTGGTTCACCACTAGAGCCAGGACAAGCAGATAGCCGCTGGCCTTGTGCTCCAATCGAAAAGAAATATATTGCTCATTTCCCAGAAGAAAACCTTATCTGGTCATTCGGTTCTGGTTACGGCGGTAACGCTCTACTTGGTAAGAAATGTCTTGCTCTTCGTATTGCTTCTGCAATGGCTGGACGTGAAGGCTGGATGGCTGAGCATATGCTTATCTTACGCTTCACTAGCCCAGAAGGTAAACAGTTCCATATTGCAGCTGCATTCCCATCTGCTTGCGGAAAAACTAACCTCGCCATGCTTCAGGCAACTGTACCTGGCTGGAAAGTAGAAACAATCGGTGACGATATTGCTTGGATGAAACCTGGTGAAGATGGACGTCTATACGCTATCAATCCAGAAGCTGGATTCTTCGGTGTTGCTCCTGGAACTGCTGAATACTCTAACCCAATGGCTCTTGCTTCTGTTCAAGAAAATGCCATCTTTACAAACGTTGTTGTTACTGATGATAACGATGTATGGTGGGAAGACATGGGTGTTGAATGCTCTGGTGGAACTGACTGGAAGAACAACCCTTGGAAACCTGGCATGAAAGACGCTGACGGCAACGAAATAAAAGGTGCTCATCCAAACAGTCGCTTTACTGCTCGCGCTGAACAGTGCCCTGTAATTTGTGCTGATTGGGAAAACCCAGCTGGTGTTCCAATTGACATCTTCGTATTCGGCGGCAAACGTACAAATACAATGCCTCTTGTTCACGAAGCTTTTGATTTTAATCAAGGCGTTTACATGGGCGCAACTGCATCTTCAGAACCTACTGCTGCTGCACTTGATCTTGGAAACGTAGCTCTTCGCTTCGATCCATTTGCGATGACTCCATTCATTGGATACCATGCAGGTGACTACATGCAGCATTGGTTCGACATGGGTGACAAACTTGGTGATAAAGCTCCACGTTGTTTCTACGTTAACTGGTTCCGCAAAACTGATGACGGCAAATGGTTATGGCCTGGATTCGGCGAAAACTCACGTGTTCTAAAATGGATGTGTGATCGTGTTGAAGGTAAAGTTGGCGCTCGCGAAACTCCAATTGGTCTAATGCCAATTGACGGTGAACTAACATTAGATGGTCTTGATATCCCTGCTGAGGATTGGGCTGAACTAATGAAAGTTGATACCGTTCTTTTCAAGCAGACTCTCCAAGATGCTAAAGAATACTTAGCTAAATTCGGAGACAAACTACCTACCCGCATGACTGAGCAACTAAAAGCTCTAGAAGCACGCTTAGGCTAAAGCAAATCAGTTAAAATAAATCAGGCGCCAGATGCTACTTCAGCATCTGGCGCCTTTTTTTGTATAGATAACGCTCAAGCATATATTACCCACAATTATATACTCTGGTCTAAATGACCTTCACGAATAGTTTTATGTTCACCTGTTTCCGTATTAAGATCATAGATATTGAAGTTTGTCTGAATATCAAAGCCATCATAACGAACAGCGAAATTAATGGATGCTGATCCCTGCTTGGGACAGCTGGTAATTCTATGAAATACTTTTCTAGGCCACACCAACATTGCTGCACCAGTGTAGCACACCTCATCACCATGGCAGACCTTATCGGGCGTTACAGAAAAATGCTCAACTTTCCCATGTTCAGGAGTATAAATATCTATATAACGCGTTCCATACAGTACCATTAGATTATCTTCCTGGTATGGATGCATATACCATGGGTACTCTACATCCCCAACACTGCCTGGTGATATTGCACCTGGCGCATGTATTACACGGTCAAACCCATCTATATGCGGAATAATCGAAGTATCCAAGGCGTCAAACTTAACACTCTTAGTCCGACGTATTTCCTTCAAAGTTATAATTTTATATAGATCTTTTACTTCTTCCAAAATCATAATTCACCACCTCACCATGTTTAAGCTAGAAAGTTTCATCTGCTAGAGCAATAAGGTATTTTCCGTAATCACTCTTACCCAGTTCTTTACCAAGTTCTAGTAGCTGTTCTTTATCTATATAGCCACGGCGGTAGGCTGCCTCTTCAATACAACCTATCATTAATCCCTGACGATTCTCTATGCTGGCAACAAAGTTACAGGCATCAAGCATGCTTTGTGGTGTTCCCGTATCAAGCCATGCCATACCGCGTCCTAGCAGTTCCACATTCAGCTCGCCACGTTCAAGATATACCCTATTCAGATCTGTTATCTCCAACTCACCACGAGCTGATGGTTTCATACCCTTTGCAATATCTATCACTCGATTATCATAGCAATACAATCCTGGTATAGCATAATTAGTCTTTGGGGACTCCGGTTTTTCTTCTATGCTGAGAACTTTTCCTGTTTCATCAAATTCCACCACACCGTAACGCTCCGGATCAGATACCGGATAACCAAAAACTGTCGCTCCATCTTCACGAATAAGTGCATCGCGTAAGAAATCAATATGACCATAAAACAGATTATCGCCAAGAATTAGAGAGACGTTACTATCCCCTATAAAATCGCTGCCTATAATAAACGCTTGCGCTATTCCTTCTGGGTTAGGCTGCTCTTCGTACGACAGATTGACACCAAATCTTGAGCCATCGCCTAATAAATCACGAAACCGAGGCAGATCATGCGGAGTAGATATGATTAATATATCCTTAATACCACCAAGCATTAATAGTGATAACGGATAGTATATCATCGGCTTATTATAAACAGGTAGAAGCTGTTTACTTGATGTCAATGTAACAGGATGCAATCGCGTTCCTGCACCGCCAGCTAATACAATACCTTTCCAACTCGGCTTATCAGTTCCGCTCATAATCTTCTCCACTAATATTTTTCTCTGCTAATCCACTAAAGCCACATAGTCTTTATCGATCTCAACAACTGCTGCCTGACCAATCATATCAAGAGTAATCAATACTTTACCAGATGACTGAATGCGACTAACACGCCCTTCAATGCCAGTAAATGGACCTGTCTGAATCTTTACTATACGACCTTTTTTGTACGCATTACAAGTACCTAATGAAGAATCAATCCTTAACGCTTTCCGAATCTGCGCCAGCTCATGTAAAAACTTTCGCTGATTTGGTACATCAATAATATGAACAATATGATTACTCTTCAGAAGAGATAATCGCCCCTCGTCATCAAACCTCACAAAGAAATATCCAGGAAAAAGAGGTTTTTCAACTTCAACTTTACGACGCTGAAACATCTTAATCTCACTGCGTAACGGAAGATAAAAATTCAGGCCTAACTTGGTGCTATACCCAGCCATCTTTTTCTCTGTCCGAGATCTAATATATAAAACGTACCATTTCATGTTGGGTGCAAGGTATTAACTTTATTAGTAAATTGCAATTACCAAGTGATTAGAGATGAAAAAATAGAGGCACCAGCATCTGATGCCGCCATCCTTCATTCGCTAGGTTCCTCATTCGTTGCTCAACAGTCAGCATGCAACACTTTTATAGATTTTGTTCTCGCATAATAGTATCCATTTTTCTACTATCCGCCGCTATGTCTACAGTAGATACAGATAGCAAAGTAAAGATTCCAAGATTATTAAGCATTATCGCTTGGTCATTCTTGGCTGCCATCTTCTTCTACTGCCAAAAACTGCCGTTCCACACTGCCGTACTTGCCGAGCCTTATTTAACATTAGCAGCTATCATAATTGGTGTTGCGATAGCATTCTCACCTATATCAGCTATGATCCATAAAGTATGGAATGCCTTTATCACACTTCCTTCGCGCATCTTTATGCCGATACTCTTCTTTTTTGCTCTTCTGGTTTACCTGCTTGTAGCAAAAGAACTCTTTAGTGGTATACCACGTCTTGATGATGGCGTTGGGGCACTATTTGAAGCACATATCTTAGCACAATTCAGAACCAC
>DAOVUR010000153.1 GCA_030632465.1 bacterium
CAGTTTGAGGCGCGTTATGTGACTGTTGAGATTGAGAAGAGCAAGTCAATATTCTTTACCGGCATGGAAGGTAGTCGCATGGGGATTGCTGTTGCACATGGCGAGGGGCGTGTTGATTTTAGTGCGCATGGTTCATTACAGGGATTAGAAGATAATGGTTTGATTGCAATGCGTTATGTAGATAATGCAGGAAATAGAACTGAACGTTATCCGCTAAATCCCAATGGGTCACCGGACGGTATCACCAGTGTTACTTCGCTTGATGGACGTGCGACAATACTTATGCCGCATCCTGAACGTGGTTTTAGAGCTTTGCAACTTTCATACCGCCCTGAGGGTCAGTTTGAAGGTGAAGCTGGACCATGGATGCGGATGTTCCGTAATGCAAGGATGTTTGTTTCGTAGGTTTGTGTGGCATATTATTTCTGTTGAATAATATTCCCCTTGGAGTCTAGCTGTATATTTATATTCTGAGAGCCTGTTCCGTCAACTGGGTATCCTTTACTTTTCAGCATCTTGATTAGGGCTTCCATCTGTTTGTTATTATTATCGATAAACTTAACAACTTCTAGGAAGCCATCTTCCTTATTTATGTATGCAAGAGCTTTGTCGGCTTTCAGCTGAGTGGAATTGTTGAATCCTGACTTTGCGGCGTTTTGAAGAGCTGTTATGGCTTTTTCTTTATCATGTAGCTGAGCATGCGATTTTGCTAGGTAGTAATAGATATCAGCTTTTTTGCTAACTTTAGGGAGTAGCGCATTAAACTCCTTTATAGCTTCTTTAAATCGTTTCTCGCTATAGGCTTTTTTTGCGACTTTGAAACTGTTTACAAGTTTATCTATAGCTTTCTGTTGCATATCTAACTCTGCATTAATCTTTTTTTGTAGCTCACTATTTATGATTGCCGCATCTTTTTGATCTGTAGTTGGAATTCTCTTATCTTTTAAGAAGTCCCATATCGCAGGAACTTGATTGGCAGGCATGGGGGAGTGGTGTTTTCCTTCAATAATTTTGAAACTGTTTTTTAGTCCGCCCGCACGAAGTTGCTTACACATCTTTTCGATATGAGAAGCAGGTATTAGTGATGAGTCCTGGTAGCGGTTGAGTTTTACTCCGCCTATAGCATGGTGATCAATCTTAAGTTTCTGATCATCTTTTCCTGCAAGTATCAGGAGGTTAGGTTTACGCTTTTGTGCAGAGTTGAGCATCTCATCTACTGATGCGGGAAAGATGGTGGTTTTGCTATTGGTGTTATGCTTGTTGAATAGTGGCGGATTACAAGCAGTTGCTGCAGCGATAAGTCCTGGTTGCTTTATGGCGGTTGACATGACAGCATGCGCCCCTTCGCCTGTGCCAACTAAATATAGACGGCTAGTATCAAAAGAATGCGTTTTTTGTATATTTTCTACCAGTGCAGATATGAGTTTACTTCTGTCGCCCATGTACCACGAAATACCAATCCACAATTTATCAAGGTCGCCTAGAGGGAGAGCGATAATAATTCCTTTATCTTCCGCTAGTTTTTTCCACGCATCTAGATCATTTTGGGCATATGTAGTCAGATCATTATGGGTGAACTTAAAGCTGCTGGAGAATCCATTTATAACTCCTCTTCTATGAAGTATTATTACGAGAGGCAGTGGTTTACTTTCTTTATATGTAGTAGGTACATAGAGCCAGAATGGCTTATCTTGAGATATGGTTTTGTCAGGTTTGAGGCTTAGTTTATCCTCTTCTGCCGTTTGTGCCGGGGCTTCACTAGCGTTAAAGATTCCGTACAGTAGGCCGGTGCCATTTTTAGTGATTGCTGTTCCTGCTTTATCTTGGGCATATAAGCTGGTTGTAATGAATAGCATAATGAAGAGTATCTTCATTAATGTTTTCGATTTCATACTGTAGATTTCCCTTTACCTTTTTTAGTAAGCATTCCATATGATCCCATATAGAATGCTAGCTATCTTATTCTATGTATGAAAACAGTTATTTATTTTGCATTATATAGTGTTTTGAATTCAGCGATAAGTCCGCGGATCTTTGTCACATGATCAGCGTCAGTTGTCTGCTTGCATTTCATTGCCTGAATCATGATGTTGTGGAGCAGTTCGAGTTTTTTTAGATATGTGGCATGTGCCGCTTTTTTGTTGCTATCAACAGGTTTTATGCGCTGAGTGAGAAAGTATGCTGTAACTGTTTCTGTTAGTTTATCTGCGTGTACTTCTTTTGTGTCTACCCAGCGGACAAGTTGATTGCCATCCCTATGTTTTTTTGATGAATCTATTTTTCTGATGCTGACCATAGCTTTTTCTATAGTTGTAGCATCTTCGAGCATAGCTACAAATCTTGCGTCATCGTTATATATACCGCAAGGAACTTGGCAGTGTGCATTTACTAGTGTTGGTGTTGCGATTGCGATGATGAGTGCTGCTACTGCTGTTAGTTGTAGTTTGTTCATAATGTTTCCCTTTATTTGTTTTAGTGTATGTTGAATATGACATCTGTTCAATGTAGATTTATTATGCACGATATTTATGGTTTAGCAAGGTCTATTTAGCAAGCTGAAAAAGAACGTTATCCAGCTATGTGCTGGAGGGCTATTAGTGCGGTAATGCTGATGCTATTAAATATTGCATGCATTATGATGGGTGTTAGTAGAGAGCCCGTGTGTATATATGCCAGTGAAAATGCTGCGGCAATAGCAGCTAGTGGTGCGATTACGGGTATATGTAGATGTATGAACGCAAATAGTAGTGACACGAGGATGATGGCAACGATAGGTCTGTTATGTTTTATGAAGAGTGGTAGTAGTATGCCGCGAAAGCAGAGCTCTTCGACAACAGGTGCAATTATGACAGCTAGGAATATTAGATATGCTTTGAGCCATAATGGGGTGGCGGCGGATGTGAACATGGATGCTATATCTTGTTGTTCTAGCGGAATGTGAAGTAATGTTAGGATTATTGCTGATAGTAGTGCGATAGCAACTACGATAGGTATGGCACCGATATAAAAGGTGAGTCCTATGAGTGTGTCATGCTTGATTCGTTGTTCATTGGCGCCAAAAGCTTGCTTCCAGCTAAAGCCACGTATTTTTAAGAGCAGCATGATTGCAAGTAGCGCAGGACCATGAAAAACAAGGGTTTTTATCAGGACTACTATTACGCTATTTTCTGATAGATCGTCTGTTATGTTGTCCGATATATGCGGGAGTGTAATTGTAGCAATTGAGAATGCTAAGCAGATTGCGAATATTATGATTGATGCATCTTGCCATGTCCATGGCCGAGCACGAATGTATGCTATACGTGTTTGCCAAGTTGCCGCTAGCTCTTTTCGTCTTGCTAGTAGTAGGATATCAATTGCTATGCCAGAAAAGAATAGTACCGAACCTAGCATTGTAAGTATAAATAGTAATGGTGTTGGTTCGGTTATTTCTGGCATTTTCTAAGATGTTATCCTTCTGAATCGAAAGTTTCCCGTATGACGTATATGGGTTTGTCTTGTGATTCATGATACGTGCGTATCTGTATCTCGGCAAGTAGTCCCATACTGATAAACTGCATACCGAATAGCAATAGCATAAATGGTGTTATTACCCAGAATGAACGTTTGGATAGTTCTACGATGCCGGCCATAGATTCCATACCGAAAATGTTAAACATTAAGTTAGAGATGATCATTACGAGTAGCATTAGGAAGCCTGGTATGCCAAAGAACATACCGAATTTACCGAACATCTGAATTGGGTGTGTGCTGTAGCGTAGAAGGAATTTTACGGTCATTAAGTCGAGGATGACACGGAATGTTCTGGATATACCATACTTCGATGTGCCGAACTGTCGTGCGTGGTGGTCTACAGGGACTTCAGCGAGATCTGCTCCTACCCAGCTGGCTAGAGCAGGTATAAAGCGATGCATTTCGCCATATAGATGTAGGTTGGATACGACTTCTTTACGATAAGCTTTTAGGGTGCATCCGTAATCGTGTAGTGCTACGCCTGTTGTTTTGCTGATTAATGCGTTAGCCATAATTGAAGGAAGTTTACGTGAGATGAATGGGTCTTTGCGATATTTACGCCAGCCGCTAACAACGTCGTATCCTTCTGCCATCTTTTCAAGTAGTTTCGGGATATCTGCTGGATCATTTTGAAGGTCGGCATCGAGTGTGATTATTATATTACCAAGTGCGCTTTTGAAGCCTGCAGCCATGGCGGCGGTCTGCCCGAAATTACGACGGAATCTGATTAGCCGGAAGTTGGGGTAGGTGTTGGCGCATTCTTTCATCTTTTCCCATGTTCCATCCTTACTGCCATCATCTATGAGGATGATTTCTGAAGTCTCTTTCAGTTTGGATGTAGCGGAGCTAATCTTTTCGCATAGTAACGCAACGTTTTCCAGTTCGTTATAAACGGGAACTACAATTGAAATGTCTGGCATAGTTAAATCCTCAATATTTAGTAAAACAGTAAACAAGATATACTACGTGTATCGTTGTAGAAAGCTAAAAATGAATGATTCTTCTGTTTAGTGTGGAAAAGTAGTTGAAGAAGATCTAGGTTGGCGGTGCGGTGCGCTCTGGGGATTTGATCCGACCTTCGCCTCTGGCTACGGCGTGGCAGGCGGGATTAACAGGATTTACGGGATTGCTGTTCTACGGAAAAGATTTGGCAGTACGATTAAAGGCATGACTATTTTCTGCTCTACGGGAAATGTTTGACAAAATGATTTAGGGACAGAATGATTTTTTGCTCTACGGAAAGACTATTAAAAACCTCAATAACTATTCACTATTAGTTATTCACTATTCACTGTTTTTACTGTTTCTGCCTGACTCAAGTGAGTGAAGCGAACGGTTGTGAAAATGGTTCGCTATGAAAAGCTATTTCAGAAGAAATATTGCGATAACTGATACTCCATAGAGGATAACTGTTACGAGAATTGGGATATCGG
>DAOVUR010000071.1 GCA_030632465.1 bacterium
ATGAGCGCATAGCGGGGCAACTAACTCTCTGCCGGTCACAAGAATATCATCAAGAAATAGGTCATGAATAGTGCCAGAGTTTTGTCCGAAAAGAGCAACATAGTCGCTACTTGTACTGCCAAACACAAAACTGCTGATCTTATGTTTGTTACCATCAAAAGAGCCGGTAAATGGTGTTCCTTGGAACCCAACTGTTCCGCTGTCTGTATCTGGAGCAATTACTGCGGTAGTAATAGATTTATCTTTCATGCTGATATCATCATCTAGCTTGAAGTGTTTGTCATAATCAGCAGAAGTTACGGATAGGAGTAGTAAGTCTGGCTCATCAAGAATAACGTATGGATTCCCCAAAGTACCTTCGCCACCACTATAAGGTGTATTGAGAATTATACCGGCTTTAAATAACACGGCTAAACGTCCTAGAGAAGATGATTCTGCTGTTATCGAAATTGCTTGCTCAGAGGTGATAGGCTTGGCTTGTAGTAGACCGTTAGTGATAGTGGCATAAAAGCTACTATCGCTCCATGATGCTTCGGTAGTTATATCGTTAGAAGTTCCATCACTAAAATAAGCAGTAGATGTATATTGAGCGGTAGAATTCTCTAAAAGTGACACTGGCCCGGTAATAGTGATGGAGCTGAGCCTGATGTCTAGCCATTGTGGAACAGGGTACCCTTCAAAATCACTTAAGCTATGCGACATAGCCCATATACCTGTGTTAGGGGTGAAATCCCATCCTGTACTGGTAAATGTTGTCTCCTGTTTCATTGCTGCGGTATTTGTGGCTGTACCGCCATCACTTAACAAGAAATTAGCTATGTCTATATCCCAGAAGCAGTCCACAATATTGGTTGCAATCGAGCCGGCGGAAAATCCTCCGCCCGGTACTGATGCGCCATTATTTACTATGGTTGAAGCAGAATAGCAGTTAGTTATTATGCCAGCAGTAATTCTGCCAATGAAGCCGCCATAAAAGACTGAGTTTGTTGAGGCTGTTACTGTACATTTGGCTCCAGAGTCAGCAATATCACCAGAATTAAAGCCACAGAGCCCGCCAAAAAACGTAGAATATCCCAGTGAGTGTACATTACCTACTGTGTAACAGTTACTTATTATGCACCCTGGTTCATTATAGCCAACTATACCGCCAAAACGATGAACTTGATCATCACACCTAATATATGTATCAGAGAAACAGTTGATTACTTTTCCTACTACTCGGCTCTGCCCTGTAATTCCACCGATATCTTCACTAAACCTATCAGGATCTATTTCTCCTGAGCTGGAGCAGTCAATAATGGTTCCTTTATAATTATGACCACATATTCCGCCAATATCCTCGTTATACTCATCTAAATACATGCTTACTGATGTAGTGCAGTTGCTTATAATGCCCGAGCCTAAATATCCGCATATTCCGCCTATCCTTACGGAATATTGTCCAGTATTAATTACTAATTGCACTTCTAGGTTATATATCATCGTTTCAGCAGATGAGCCGCCAGCATAAATATACCCAAAAAGCCCTAAGAAATCATTTTCTGAGCCTAGGGTATTGATGGATAGATTTATAATCTTATGACCGTTACCATTGAAGTTTCCACTAAATGTCTGCCCTGTTGAGGTGTCGTTCGTATTCATGATTGATGCCGCAATAACTGCATTGGTGAAGATCTCGCCTGCTAAATCAATATCACTTGTCATGATAAAATACTTAGTAAAATCCCCAGAATTCGTTGCCAGCATGAGCAGGTCAGCTTTAGAATCTATAACATATGGACTTGTGATTATTCCAGTACCGCCGCTATAAGTTGCGGCATTACAAATTGATACTAAAAAGATAGTACAGAGGATGATAATATTTTTCATGGTGATCCTTTTGGGTTATGACTAGAGGCTATATGTTATGCGTAGCCTATGATTTGTCTGCTTATTAGAAAAGATTCTATAGTATAACAAGATATTGCATTCCTTTTGATTACTGTACAAACTGTGGTTCCTGTTTGTCAACGGCATTTATATTCTAGGTGTTGTTTCTCTTTTATTCTTGCTGAACAAGTCATATATATCTATTATTCGACACTATGAAAACAGAAGAGTATTCAATTACAAACCTAAAAGCTTTAGAGGCGGAGAGTATTCATATTATGCGGGAGGTCGTCGCAGAGTTTGAGCGCCCTGTAATGCTCTATTCTATCGGTAAAGATTCATCTGTTATGGTTCGCCTTGCACAAAAGGCTTTTCATCCCGGTAAGATCCCATTTTCCCTGTTGCATGTTGATACCAGCTATAAGTTCCCACTTATGACGGAGTTTCGCGATAAGTTTTGTAAAGAGATCGATGCGGACCTGATTGTGGAGCGTAATGAGGAAGCTATTGCGCAAGATGCCAATCCATGGGATCTCGGCACGGTTAAATGTTGTGCGCAACTTAAAACTGGTGCTTTGCTTGGTGCATTAGAAAAAGGGAATTATGATGCAGCTTTTGGTGGCGCACGTCGGGACGAAGAGAAATCACGCGCAAAAGAACGCATATACTCCTTTAGAGATGCACGCGGGCAGTGGGACCCAAAGAACCAGCGTCCAGAATTATGGAACCTCTATAATGGTAGACTTAATCAAGATGAATCGATACGCGTCTTTCCTATCTCTAACTGGACAGAGCTGGATATCTGGCACTATATCCATCTAGAGAATATTCCGATTGTTCCACTTTATTTTGCGAAAGAGCGGGATGTGATTGTTCGTAATGATCAACTTATCCCTGTTGGTATCAAAACTAAATTACAGCCGGGTGAAGTTCCTGAAAAAGTAATGTGCCGATTCCGAACCTTAGGCTGTTACCCATGTACTGGGGCTGTTAGATCCACGGCAACCTCAGTGACAGATATTATTCAAGAGATGATGGTAGAGCGGAACTCGGAACGGATCACACGTATTATTGATCATGATCAAGAAGGCTCGATGGAACAGAAGAAAAAAGAAGGATATTTTTAGAACGCTGAATGATGAATGATGAACGCTGAAGGCGGTGCGCTATGAAAAACGGTGAAGTGAAAAGGGTGAAGGGTTAAACAAGGAAACGCCCAACCTGCCCGCAGTGCTACAGCGTTGCAGGCGGGCTATGAATGACCAAGGGAAATGGCGGGAAGGTCTTCAACCGTTCCCGACTAAATTAGTAGATAAGCAGTTACCTATAGCCTACAGACTAAACAGCTATAGCCTATAAAAAGGACTTTTTTAAAATGACAGTAGATGAATTGCTAAAACAGAATCAGGAGTCAGATCTCTTGCGCTTTACAACCGCAGGTAGTGTTGATGACGGTAAGTCTACCCTGATTGGTAGAATGCTTTCTGATAGCAAGAATATCTATGAGGATCATCTTGACGCACTTAAGCGTGACTCCAAACGTTTAAATCGTGAAGAGGTTGATCTTGCTCTATTAACTGATGGGCTGAAAGCTGAGCGTGAGCAGGGGATCACTATTGATGTTGCGTATCGCTATTTCTCTACACCGAAGCGACGCTTTATTATTGCCGATACACCGGGTCATGTTCAGTACACGCGTAATATGGTGACAGGTGCATCGACTGCTAATTTGGCGATTGTTCTTATTGATGCTCGTAATGGTGTTCTTACACAATCGAAGCGGCATGGCTTTATCGCGTCCTTATTACAGATCCCGCATGTTGTTGTAGCTATCAATAAAATGGATTTAGTCGATTATTCTGAAGAGGTGTATGAAACAATTCGTGCTGAATATAATGCATTTCTTGCCAAGCTGAATATCCCTGATTTAATGTATATCCCTATTAGTGCATTACGTGGCGATAATGTTGTGAACAAAGGCGATGCGATGCCATGGTACAAAGGCGTGCCACTATTACAGTATCTCGAAGATGTGGAAATTAGTGGTGACCGGAACTTGATCGATTTACGTTTCCCTGTTCAGTATGTGAATCGGCCTAATCTTGATTTCCGTGGCTATTGCGGGACAGTGGCATCTGGTGTGGTTCGGTGTGGTGATAAGGTAATGGTCTTGCCGTCTAAGAAAACTTCGCATATTAAATCGATTGAAACTTTTGATGGTGAACAGGATTATGCATTTCCGCCACAATCGGTAACACTATGTCTTGAAGATGAAATAGATATTAGCCGTGGTGATATGATTGTGCATGTCGGTAATCAGCCAAAGGTGGAGTATAACGTTGAGGCAATGCTTGTCTGGATGAGTGAGTCGAAGCTGGAAATTAATAAGCCATATATAATCAAGCATACGGTATCTGATGTGCGGGGTGTTGTCTCTGAGTTGCATTACCATATCGACCCTGATAATTTACATCGTCATCAGGCTGATAGCCTGGAATTAAATGAGATAGGGCGCGTATCGCTAGATCTTTTTAAACCGATTATATTTGATGACTATACTCGTAATAGGGCGACAGGTAGCATAATTTTGATTGATCCAATGTCTAACGCAACGGTTGCGGCTGGTATGATTATTGAAAGGCGTGGTTCAGCAGAGAAAATTTCTTCTGATGCAGCGAGCAAGCCTGTTAGTCACAACATTGTGCGTGAATATAGTTTGGTCACAGCTGATGATCGAGAACGTATTATGCGGCAGAAGCCTGCAACGATTTGGATGACCGGTTTAAGCGGCTCGGGAAAATCAACAGTTGCCAAGGAACTTGAGAAAAGGCTAATGGAACTTGGGCAGCCATGTTATCTGTTGGATGGCGATAATGTACGACATGGCTTGAATCGTGATCTAGGTTTTTCGGCTGATGATCGAAGTGAGAATATCCGGCGCATAGCAGAAGTTGCACATCTCTTTAATGATGCCGGTATGATTGTTATTACATCTTTTATTTCGCCATATAGAGCAGACCGTGCTGGTGCTAAAAAGATTATTGGTGAAGAGGCGTTTATTGAAGTATTTATTGATGCACCAATTGATGTTTGTGAACAACGTGACCCTAAAGGATTATACGTAAAAGCTAGAGCAGGTGAGATTGCTAGCTTTACCGGCGTGTCCGCTCCTTATGAAGCACCAGAGACTCCAGTGATTCATATCAAAACCGATACAACTGATGTTTCCGACGCTGTCGATAGTGTCATAAAACAGATGATTGATACTGGTCTTATCAAAAAATAGCCTTACTTGACCTATGGTTGGCTACGACGTTACGAAACGGTTATCATATTATGGGAACTAAACTATTTATTATTACTCTCGTAGGTATGTATCTGTTCTCTACCATGGTGCTTGCTGAAAAAGTTCGAGTCTATTTTGGTAGTAGTGAGAGTAAGGGGATTTACGTTTCTACTTTCGATATGGATAGCGGCGAACTTTCTCTACCAAAACTTGCGATCAAGATTAAGAATCCGGGATTTATTGTTGCGCATCCGAATGATAAGTTTATCTATTCCACTACTAGCTTGTCAGGTGGTAAGGCTGGCGCTGTTGCCGCTCTTAAAGTAAATGATGATGGTATGCTTACTCTGGTTAACAAGCAGTCTTCAGGAGGTGGTGGTCCGTGTCATGTTAGTCTTGATGCTACAGGCAAGTCTCTTATGGTTGCTAATTATAGTAGCGGAACAGTGGCCGCACTTAAGATTAATGACGATGGCTCTTTAGGAAAATCTCTATCGGTTCATAAGCATGAAGGTTCGGTGCCTAATTCTAAATGGCAGAAAGGTCCGCATCCGCACTCTATTTACGAGCATCCCAAGAACGGTTTTGTATATGTGCCTGATCTCGGGATTGATAAGGTGATGATCTATAAGTTGAACCCGGATAAAGCGATATTAACTGCAGCTGGTTTTGTAGCTGTTCCGGGTAAGAAGATGGGGCCGCGTCACATGAAGTGGTCTGCTGATGGTAAATATGCGTATCTGCTTAATGAGCTTGGTTGCGCGGTAACAGTTTTTAAATCACGATGGCGCGGCGGCAAGTTGAAGTATAAGGCGAGTCTACGCACGCTTATTGATGAGAATGTGGTTGGGCGAGATGATATGTCGGCTTCGGAGATACGGATTCATCCGAACGGAAAGTTTATTTATGCCGCTACACGTGATGATATTCATAAAGGTCGTGATACGATTGCGGTTTTTAGTAGTTTCTCAAATAGTAAAGAGTGGCATCGTATTGAATTGGTTTCGGCGGAGGTGAGTGAGCCGCGTAATTTTAATATCGATCCAAGCGGTAAGTGGATGCTTGTTGGCGGGCAGGCGTCGCATGATATTGCAATATTTAGCATAGATACTGAAACAGGGAAGCTTGTATTCACAGGCAGGAAGATAGCATTTGCAGGAAGTCCTACCTGTATAGAGTTTAAAAGGGAAACGCTGATAAGGAAATGGTGAAGTCGGTGCGCTATCTGACGGGAAGGTCTGCAACCGTTCTCGCACTACAATAAATGGATATCTCGTTGTTATTACATATTTCAGATTTTACTTTTTATAGTGAGTAGCGCATAATATTTTGATCATGAAAAAGAAAAAGCTATTATTACATCTATGTTGCGGACCTTGTGCTACACACCCTATTGTGTTGTTGCGTGAGGAGTACGATATTACCTTATTTTTTGCCAACTCAAATATCTCTCCTGAAGCAGAATATAAGAAACGACTGGCGGAAGCTGAGCGGCTTGCGGTTATCTGCGAAGTGCCGTTGCAGGAGGAACAGTATGACCACGAAGAGTGGCTTGCTTGGGTTGCTGGTAGTGAAGATGAGCCGGAAGGTGGGGAGCGTTGCGAGAAATGTTTTGAGTATAACCTTGGTATCGCGGCAAAGTATGCTGTTGATAATGGATTCGATCTGTTTACCACTACGTTGACAGTAAGTCCGCATAAAAATTCAAAGATGATCTTTGCAATTGGTGATAAGGTAGGGCCTTTTCTGGCCGTTGATCTTAAAAAGCAGGATGGCTACCGCAAAGGTGTTGAGTTGAGTAAGATGTATGAGCTTTATCGGCAGAATTATTGCGGCTGCGAGTTTAGTTTGGCAGAAAGAAATGTGAAGGATAAATAAAAAAATGAACGCCCAACTATCAACATCCAGTGATCAACAACCAATTAAAAAGAAGAATAGGAAAAAGAAGCCTACACGGGTAGATTGTCCTTATTATAAGCATAAGAACTATATGATGGACCGTTATGGTGTGCCAATGTTTCGTGTGCCAATTGATTTGGGGTTTGGCTGTCCGCATCGTAATGCTGATGGTAGTGGCGGCTGTACATTCTGTTATGAAGATGGGGGGCGCGCGGAACAGACGCTGGTTGCTAATAGTGTGGAGGAGCAGATTAGTGGCGGGATTGAGTTTGCACGCTCACGTTATAGTGCCACGAAGTTTATGGCGTATATTCAGGCATTTACCGGCACATTTGCTTCGGCATCGGAGCAGAGAAAAGTCTACGAGAAGCTTTTGGATCAGTATCCTTTTGATGCTGTTAGTATTGGGACACGGCCTGACTGCCTGCCGCCAGCAACTTTGGAGTTTCTGCAAGAGCTGTCGCAACGTCTTGAGGTGTGGGTTGAACTTGGTGTGCAGACAACGCATGACAGGACATTAAAACGTATTAATCGTGGTCACGACTGGGAATCGAGTCGGGCAGCGATCATTAAACTACATGATATGGGTATTATGGTGGCAGTACATCTCATGGTTGGACTTCCTGGTGAGAGTATCGATGACAATATTGCGACAGCGGAAACCATTGCGGCATTACCGATTGATGGTATCAAGATACATAATCTACACATAATGCGTGGCACCGAGTTGGCGCGTGAATTCGAAAAAGAACCTTTTACTCTTTATGCTGAGGATGAATATGCAGAGATAGTAATTGAGATGCTTAGGCGTTTTCCGCCAGATGTGGCTATTATGCGTATTAATACCGATACACCTGCCAATAGATTGATAGCGCCGCATTGGCAGATGTCTAAGCCAGCCTTCTTAAACTATGTCGCTAATAGTATGAAGAAGAGAAATATTCTACAAGGTGACCTATATCAAGCTGGCGGGTCGGGTGTCATCCCGACTAAAATTTAGAATTGTTAATCCTCATTTGCTGTTTAGATTACTCAAAGTGAATGATAATGGATGATTATGATTACTATTTAAGAGAAAATGGATGGTGGAAGGCTCTTACTGTTACTATTTCTAATTTGCCAGCGCGCATTCCTCCTTTTAAATAAAAAACTTAAATAAGGGCGTAAAGTATTGATTATGTTGCAAAACGAGTTGATACTAACATTTGCTATGAGGTGTAGCATGGCATAAGAGCGATACCACAGGGGATTATATTTAATGGATCAAGAATCAGGAAATTTTCAGTCTATATCAGAGTGTATAACTGCTATTAGTGCGGC
>DAOVUR010000099.1 GCA_030632465.1 bacterium
ATGTCGAAGAGATATTTAGCGCTAAATATCTCTTCGACATCACTCGCAAGAGAAAGGCTAAAGTTAAAGAGCTACTTCTTAATCAGCAGATTGTTGCTGGCATTGGCAATATCTATGTGAGTGAGATTCTTTTTCGTGCTAAAATTCATCCTGCACGCCAAGTATGCAATCTTACCCTACCTGACTGCCGTAATCTTGTGAAATATACCGTAACCATTCTACAAAATGCCATTACTGCTGGTGGCACAACTATCAGTGACTATAAAGATGTGAATGGCGATGAAGGAAAGTTCACCAGAGAACTGCTTGTGTATGGCCGTGACGGCGCACAATGCACAAAATGCAAGAGCATTATTGAAACACAAGTTATCGGCGGCCGCTCAACATTTCACTGTCCTAAATGCCAAAAAAGCTAAATGTTATTAAACCTGTGAAACTATCGTCCCCAGTGACCTTGTGTCATTGGAACGAAAGATTTCTTAATAATATATATATTATAAGAAATCTTATTCACCCACGACACAAGGTCGTAGGGGTTTGCAAACACCACAAACTAACACTACTCATCCAAAAAAATTGACTACCTGCCTAACAATCTGCAACAATAACGATCTTGATTAAATAAGACTCCTCGTGGCAAGTCCGCGAGGTATCTATTTATTGTAGGGCGAGAACGGTTGAGCTTGCGAGACCTTCCCGCCGGGCCTGGCTGGAAGGCATCGTACCTCAGCCATTCCAGCCCTACAATTGATGATGCAGCGAGCTATGGGGCATTATAGTCCCCTCGGCTTCGCAATAACAGGAAAGAGAAAACAATGATTGCTGTGATAGATTATAAGGCTGGTAACTTAACTAGTGTTGGCCTGGCTTTTGAAACACTTGGTATTGATGTTACAATAACTGATTCGCCAGAACTGATTTTAAATGCCGATAAAGTTATTTTTCCGGGCGTAGGTGCCGCCGGCTCTGCCATGAAATCGCTAAATGAACTTGGACTCATTGATGTGATCAGAACTGTAGTAGAACGAGAGACACCATTTTTAGGTATATGTCTCGGCACACAGATAATCTTCGATACTCTAGAGGAAAATGGCGGCGTAACAGGTATAGGCATTATTCCTGGCAGCGTCCCACGTTTTCAGCCATCATCAAAATTTGATAAAGTTCCACAGATGGGTTGGAATGCCGTCAAGCAGACTAGCGAACACCCAATATTCACGGATATTGAAGATAATAGTGAATTCTACTTTGTGCACAGCTACTATCCAGCACCATCTGATAAATCTATGATTATTGGTACAACTGATTATGCAGATATCACATTTGCCTCTGCTATAACTAAGGGATCGCTGGTAGCCA
Organism: bacterium; assembly: GCA_030632465.1. Lineage (GTDB taxonomy): Bacteria > Verrucomicrobiota > Kiritimatiellia > UBA8416 > CAMZLY01 > CAMZLY01. The sequence continues at coordinate 1,360 of DAOVUR010000099.1, forward strand.
CTCAGTTTCACCCGGAGAAATCTGGCAAGGTCGGGCTAAAGCTGCTACAAAACTTCGTCAACTGGAACCCTAAACACTAAACGGACACTATCATGCTTACAAAACGAATTATTCCATGTTTAGACATCAAAAACAAAGTAGTTACAAAGGGCGTTAAGTTCCAAAACAACGTTGAACTTGGCGACCCTGTTGAGATGGCCGCACGCTATTATGAAGAAGGTTGTGACGAACTCGTATTCTACGATATTACAGCCTCTGCTGAACGACGCCCTATTGATATTGATATGGTTAAGGAGGTGGCAAATGCTGTTCGTATCCCTTTCGCTGTTGGCGGCGGTATCCGCTCGCTAGAAGATATGTCTCGCGTGCTACTAGCTGGCGCAGAGAAGGTATCTGTGAATTCATTAGCGGTAGAGAACCCAAACATTATTGCAGAAGGCGCTAAAGCTTTCGGCAACCAATGCATTGTGCTCGGCATGGACCCACTCGCAGTTGACGATCTAGAGAAATATCCAAGTGGATATGAAATCACTACACGCGGATTCCGCAACCATACTGGCATGGACGCTTTGGAGTGGGCAAAACGCGCAGAAGGACTCGGTGCTGGCGAAATTGTGGTGAACTCTGTTGATGCCGATGGCACACGTCAAGGGTTCGAACTTAAACTTACCAAACTAATAGCAGAGAATGTTGGCATTCCTGTCGTGGCATCAGGTGGTGCTGGTTCATCAGCTCATCTAGCAACCGTATTTAATGAGGCGCACGCCGATGCCGCAATTATTGCTGGCATGATCCATACTGGCGACTACACTATCCCACAGATTAAGCAGGAGCTAATCGAACTCGGCATCCCAATCCGGCACACCTGGTAAACCAGAAGCCAGAAGCCGGAGAAAAAAGTAAAACGTACCTCTGGGCCGTTTTTTAAAACTGACAACTAAAAACTGCTTGCTCTTCGTAGCTCGAAGAGCGAAGTAGAGAGGACTAGAAACTGATGACTGATTTACTATATAAGGGACATTTTAAAGATGTTGATATCGCATTCACTTATGCTGTAACAACAGCAACAGCCAACACAGCCGTAACAACACATGACTGCGATCCTGTCAGCGCGCATATTCTTGCACGTTCTTTAACAGCAGGGTTACTAAGCTCCGCACTGCTTCCTGACCAACAGCGACTAAACGCCTGCTGGAAATATGATGGCGCACTACGTACTGTTGTGGTTGATGCTGGCTCAGACGGAACAGTCCGCGGCTTTCTCTCTCCAACGCAACTGCATAGCAGTGCAGGTAGCCTCGACGAACTATATGGCACAAAAGGCAATATCCAGATTTTCACCAGCGAAGATGAGAAGATACTTAATTCAGGAACAAGTGAAATTGCACTGCATGACGTTGTGAACGATTTTGCATTCTACTACTGCATGAGTCATCAGATAGAGACCGAAATGATGGTTATGGTTGGTTTCAGTCAAGATCCGGCAGCGCCCATAGAGCTCTGCCAAGGCTGGATGCTACAAGCACTACCCGGCACTGACCTTGATCTATTCACGAAAATCCGTAACAGCATGCATAGCGATAAATTCCGTGCACTCATGGCAAACGACAGCGCGGCCGACGGTTACTTTGAGGAACTAGCAAAGGCTCTGTTCGAAAATAGCGGTGTATCACCCAAGGTTGAAATGGACTGGGGCCCTACCCCAGATTTCAAGTGCACGTGCAATCATGAAAAGATTTCTGCTGTTGTAAAAGCTATTCCAAGTACTGACCGGATGGAAATTGTGCAACAAAAAGAGGATTTAACCATTAGGTGTCAGTTCTGTAATAAGGCTTATATTCTTACTATTGATGAGTGTTCCGAGCTCTGGAACGAAAAAAAGTAAATCAAAATGCATTTTCCGCTTGCCTTCTCCACCGCTTTTTCTAATATGTGAGTAAGTTGACTATATTACTAACAATAAGCCATATGGAGGACACGACTGATGATGAGAGTATCAACAAAGGGCAGATACGCAACAAGAATTATGATATATCTTGCACTGCATAGCAAGGGCGGTCCAATTCGCAAAAAAGAAATTGCTCAAGCTGAAAGATTATCAGCCGACTACGTAGAGCAGATCTTAACAAAGCTGAAGACTGCCAATCTAGTTCATAGTCAAAGAGGTAAACATGGTGGATTTGTACTAGCCCATGATCCTGCAGAGATTACTGTAAACCAGATTATCGAAGCTACAGAAGGCCCTATCAACCTTGTAGACTGCGCCAGCGAAAAATGCGGCAAAGAGTTCTACTGCGTCTCCAGCGAAATATGGCAAGAAGCAAGTGAAGCAATAAGCGCCATCTTCTCTAAATATACACTCGCAGCACTGGCAAAGAAAACGGCAACCAGAAACTCAGCAAATGCAATATCATTCGAAATATAAAATACAGGAAACAGGAGAGAGCCCCCAGAAAATAGAACACCAAACTGACGCAACGTCAGATCTATGAGCTGAAACAAAATAATACCGAATTAAACAGATAACTTTTAAGGATGAAAATAATGAGCAAATTAAGTATAGAAACACTTGCGCTACACGCAGGTCAAGAAGCAGATCCAACTACTGGATCAAGAGCAGTACCCATCTATCAGACCAGCAGTTTTGTATTTAAAGATGCAGAACATGCAGCAAACCTCTTTGCACTAAAAGAGTTTGGCAATATATATACGCGCCTAATGAACCCAACATCTGATGTTGTTGAGAAACGCATAGCAGCCTTAGAAGGTGGTAGCGGTGCGCTTCTAACATCAAGCGGTATGGCCGCAATTTTCTTGGCAATCCATAATCTTGCAAGTGCAGGTGACCATATAATCGCCTCCACATCTCTTTATGGTGGTACAGAAACATGCTTCCGCTATACATTGCCACGCATCGGTATCGAAGTTACATTTATTGAAGATATCACTGCTGAAAAGATTAAAGCTGCAACAAAAGAGAACACCAAGGCTGTCTACATAGAAACTGTAGGTAACCCAAAAGGTGACGTTGTAGATATTGCAGAAGTTGCAAAAGCAGCACATGCAGAATCGCTACCTCTGATTGTTGACAACACTTTTGCTCCTATTCTATGCAAACCAATAGAGCATGGTGCCGACATCGTGGTACATTCCTGCACCAAATGGATTGGCGGACATGGCACATCTATTGGCGGAGTAGTTGTTGATAGCGGCAAGTTCGACTGGTCATCAGGTCGTTTCCCTGAGTTCACTACCCCTGACGAGAGCTATCATGGTCTTGTTTACTGGGATGCACTCAGTGATGTACCTGGCATGGGCAATGTTGCATACATTATTAAAGCACGTGTACAAGGCATGAGAAATATCGGTATGTGCCCTAGCCCATTTAATGCATTCCTATTTTTGCAGGGTCTAGAAACATTACCACTTCGCATAAACGCACAGTGCGCTAACACACTTGAACTTGCCAAATGGCTTGAGCAGAATGACAAAGTTGAGTGGGTAACATATACAGGCTTGGAAAATAGCCCGTGGCATGATCTAGGCAAGAAGTACCTCACTGGTGGATTTGGAGCCGTACTTGGTTTCGGCATCAAGGGTGGAAGCAAGGCTGGAGAGAAGTTCATCAACTCCGTCAAGCTAGCTAGCCACTTGGCAAATGTAGGTGATGCAAAAACATTAGTACTGCATCCTGCATCAACAAGTCATCAGCAGATGAGCGAAGAAGCACAAGCTGCCGCCGGAGTAACTCCAGAGTTTATCCGTGTAGCTGTTGGTCTAGAAAATATGGACGACATAAAAGCTGACTTCGAGCAAGCTCTCGCTCTAGCAACGGAGTAACCCCCCTCTAGGCAATCCCTCGAGCTGTCGATTCATTGTAGGGCGAGAATGGTTGAGCTTGCGAGACCTTCCCGCCGGGCCTGGCTGGAAGGCATCGTACCTCAGCCGTTCCAGCCCTACAATTGATGACACAGCAAAATGCTGGACATTAAAGCGATAAAAAGCATACGTAAATAACACCATGGATGTTGAGCGTAGTCGAAACAGCATGATATAAAGCTCACTATTTGCTTTCATTCCCACCTGCAATCAACTATATATACCCACCATGAATTTTGTACTAAACGGAAACACACATAATCATAATGGCGACGGTTCCTTAGCGGCACTTCTAGTAGAGATAGAAGCCGACAAAGAACAAGTTGCCGTCATGATTAATAACAGTATCATCAAAAAAGAGACCATCAATAAGAGATCACTACAAGATGGTGACCAGATTGAGATCATAACTTACGCCGCAGGAGGCTGATAAAACAAGGCTCGCAACCAGAGTAATTATAACAATGATAACAGATACAGACAGAATAGAGCCATTACGCCTAGGAAACCTCGAATTCGAATCTAGACTACTACTTGGCACCGGTAAATTTTCCAACATAGATATGATGATTGAGGCAATCAAAGCATCAGGCACTCAGATAGTAACCATAGCTTTACGTCGCTTTAATAGTGCCGAAAGCCAAGATGATCTCTACGGCCCACTTTCAGCCCTAAAAACAGTATCCATCATGCCCAACACATCAGGCGCACGCAATGCTGAAGAAGCGGTAAAAGCCGCTCAACTAGGTCGCGAGTTAACCGGTAGCTCCTTAGTCAAACTGGAAATACACCCCAACCCAGATCATCTTCTACCAGACCCTATCGAAACATACAAGGCCGCCTGCGAACTAGCTAAAGACGACTTCATTGTTCTTCCATATATGCCTGCCGATCCTGTACTTGCCAAGCGACTAGAAGATGCAGGATGCGCCGCAGTTATGCCACTAGGCTCAGCCATTGGTAGCGGACGCGGCCTACAGACAAGTGATATGATCAAGCTAATCATACGCGACAGTAACATTCCCGTAATTGTCGATGCTGGTCTACGCGCACCATCAGAAGCCGCCGCCTGTCTCGAAATGGGTAGCTCTGCCGTTCTGGTAAATAGTGCTATAGCCGTAGCAAGCAACCCACCAGCCATGGCACGTGCATTTGCTGAAGCAGTTAAAGCAGGTAGCATCGCTCGCTCTGCAGGGCTAATGAAAACAAGTAATGCCGCCATCGCAACAAGTCCACTAACCAGCTTTCTAACGGAAGATAAATAAACCTTGAACCAAGACATAGCCACACTACCAGCATGGATGGATAACAAACCATTCCAAAAAATATCAGAAGAAGCTACAAGAGCGGCTGTGCAACAAGCACTCAACACAGAAAACCCAGGGATCAATGAGTTTGCTATATTAATATCCGATGCAGCTGATGAATTCCTTGAGCCAATGGCACAACGTGCACAAGCCATAACACGTAGTCATTTCGGCAATACCATATCGCTCTACACCCCACTCTACCTTTCCAACTACTGCAATGGTGGATGTGCCTATTGCGGATTTGCAGCTGATCGAGAACTAGAACGAAGCCGGCTAGAAGAAGAAGAGCTACTTACCGAAGCAGCAGCATTAAAAGAAAAGGGGCTAGAAGATATACTCCTTCTTACTGGCGAAAAAGCCAAAGAAGCAGATTTTGAATATCTAGAAAAATGCACAAGTCTGACAGCGCGCTACTTTCACAATATCACTATCGAAGCATTCGGCATGACAACAGAGGAATACAGCCGCCTTGCTAAAGCTGGCTGCACAGGCATCACACTCTA
>DAOVUR010000070.1 GCA_030632465.1 bacterium
AGTAGAAGCTATTATTATCAAAAGCATTAAAGTTGTAAAATAAATAAACTGAAAACTAGGTAGGGCGATCGATCCGCGACGGAAAGATCGCCCGAACCTTTACAAACACCCCCTACTTACCACTCAATCATGAACTCCTTCAGCACGAATAATAGCGTTGCCCATATAAACCTCATGAATCACAAACCTGTTGATTCTACACAACATGAACAACAGCCCGACCAAGAGATGGAGAAACTACAGCAGAATTACGAAAAGATCCTCTCATCCGGTCATATCCACTATCCGAGAACATACGAATTTATACGAGAACTTGGCCATGGCAGACAAGGTGCAGTTATGCTAGGCCGGCATCATGGAGCACGAGGCTGCGTAACCGAAAGAGCCATCAAGGTCATGAATCCTGCTCTTTATCGTAATCCAGGTGAGTACTGGACCGATATGGGGCGTATAGCATCACAGGTATCCAAACTACAACGACTAAACACCACAACCCTCGTGGCAACTCATACCTATGAAGAAACTTATGGTATCGGATATGTAGAAATGGATGTGATTGACGGCATCGACTTGCATCATCTACTCTCTCGCGAACTAGTCACCTTTGTACACGATAAAAGCCAAGCATGGGAATGTGACCAGTTCCAACGCACAATCTTTAGAGAGGTTGATGGCCACCACTGCTTACAGCCCGGACTAGTGGTTCATATTATGCGAGGTGCACTACGCGGACTAGAACGACTACATGAAATAGGTTTTTTGCATTATGACATCAAGCCAGCCAATATTATGATCGATCGCCTAGGCAATGTCAGACTCGTTGACTTCGGAAGAGCCGTTAAAGTGGGCGAACATCTATCATTCCTGCTCGGCTCACCACGATACATGTCGCCAGAAGCGCATAGCCGTAAACCATGCAATATCCATTCTGATATATATAGCCTCGGACTAGTAAGCATCAAGATGCTTGCTGGCAATAAGTTTAGCGAAGCTATGCCAGATACAGAAGAGGACGTTGTTCAATTCAAAATGAATCTTTCAGAACAGCTACATGAAATACTTCCAGCGGATGTAGTCGAGAACGATGCACTATTCAATATCATACGCCGCATGGTTGACCCAGACCCAAACAAACGGTTCAGTAGCGCCAAAGAGGCGGAAACAGGTAACAACAGTCTAAGCCTTGTCACCAAGCAGCTAATCAAAGTTGGACTTGATTCAGAATACGAACGCGATATAGCCGACTATCTCTCTAAACTGATCGACACAAGAACTCAACGCGTCGAGCCACCAAAAAATATAATCGGCGAGAACTCTAATATCACGAGATAAAGCTGTAAAACAGCTTTCCATAGCTGTTCCCCATCAGCATCGGAGTGCTGATCTACCCACCAGTAAAACAGCTTTCCATAGCTGTTTAATCAAGACTGGAATGCCAATCTACCCACCTCGCAATACTACACATAGCTGGGCGGAAACATATAAGGGGAATTCTGGATACAAAAAAGAAAACCGGGTGCGATGAGAACCATCGGCACCCGGTTATTTCAGTTTGGAGAGCCGTTAATCAGCTAGCAGGGAGGATGCGTCACTGCGGTTAATCTCCGTTTTCATTCGCAATCCCAAGGGGTGGTGTGTGTGTGTGTGTGAACTGGTGGTATGGGACCACGAATAAATTGTTTTGTATTCAAAGAACTGCGTGAATAGTAGCAACAAAGATGCCAACTTCAATATTTATTTAAATTACCTTTAAAAAAAATTACTATTACCACAATCACCACCCAAAATGGTAATAATGCGACATATCATAAATTAGCATAATAGAGGCAAATAACTAGCTTATATCAACATGAACAGCGAAAAAGTGTATCAAAAAGAGACATTACGATACAATAAAGACAGATGATACAGTTTTTATCAAGCGAATCCCTACCGGACAGAAAAAAATAGAAAAAAACTTACTAAAACTACTTCCCCACCTTCAGTCGTCGCAAAATAAGATTTCCATTAGCACCATCAAGTTGCACAAGATAATCCCGTAAAAAGCTCATCCCAAGCAATCCGTCATAGCCAGAACTAGTCTCTCTAGGCATAATAACCGCAGGTACATTCTCGGAATAAGCATCACCAAGCTTGACCGACTTAAGCAAGACTGCACGCGCATTAACCTTACGCCCATCAGCCACCGTCATCTCTACTATTGGTAAAACAGAACTGCCAAATCCTAGTCGAACAGCAAACTCTTCCGACATTGCCACCAACTCTGCACCTGTATCCAGAACAAACTCACCCGACACCTTACCATTCATAACCACGGTAACTAAAGTTGAACCCCCTCTTTGCCTAGATTTAATCCTGTTTTTTGCAAACTCACCATCAAACTCAGCCAATCTTCCTAATAAACCATCATAAAAAGAGAGAACATCACTATCCGCATCCGCAGTCAACGCATTTCGTCTCATGCGTACCAGCTCCTCAAAGCCAAGCAACTTCGTCAGGTAAGATGATATTACAGATGTTTGCAGGCTTGAATCAGCGCTAAACTCCTCTACCTGATCCACCATAAGGGATGTTTCAGTAGTCAAGGTGTTCACTTTGTGTACCAATTTATTATAAGCATCTACATCTAACTTAGAGGTTTTTTCCAACCTCAGTCTAGTTTGGATGATTTCCGACTTCAGCTCTTCAACCTTCTTCAGGTAGATATTCTCTTTTCTCTTGCTAGTCAACATTGCGCGCGATGCACGTGCCGCAACATCACGCTGCAAAAGAAGTTTTCTAAACGCAGCCACCGCATCTTCATGTCCAGCAGGAACAAATTTTTTATTAAGAAAATGCTTCTTCCGCCACTGCTTCTTAATCTCCCCACGCTCAACATCGCTAGAATAGCTAATAGATTTAATATACTTCCGGTCCAGATTCATAGTACCAGTACCTAAATCCAGCACAATATGCTTTTTTGTATCCTCAATAATAAGCCCACTAAAAGAGCCCCCATTACTAATATTAATCTTATCAGCATAACAGACACCAAGACCGGTAGACAAAACCACCAGCCAGCACCATTTATAAAATGTAATACGCCTATTCATAATAGATTCAAAATAAAACCTTGCCCACACTATGTCAAGAAGGTTAGTTATAAAACAACTCATGTCACCCCATGTTATTCAGGCTTGTTTCTCAGTACCTGCATGCTATTATTATTTGGAAGTTAGAAAACAATCAATAGGAAATAATCATGCCAACAGCATTACCTAAAATACCTACTAGAAAATGGAACGCAAAATGGATCTGGTCAGATGAGCAAAACCATGAGAAAAATGTCTATTATTATCTCCGCAAGACATTTGACTTAACCAGAGAACTGGACGGCCTTCGCCTCTTCATCGCAGCAGATACCCGCTACCAGCTATTTCTTAATGGCACATTTGTGGGGCGCGGCAGTTCACAGTCGCAACCATTTTTTCACTACTACGATGAGTATGAAATAAGCAACCTACTCCACAAAGGCGCAAACTGTATTTCTATTATCGTCAACCATGTGGGCAACCTTCCTGACACACGTGGCGGGCTTCTCATGGAGATTACGGATGCACAAAAAACAACAATAGTCACAACAGACAACAGCTGGCATATCACTCGCGCAAAAGCATGGCAACAAAACACACATGCACATTACACCAATAAAGTAACTCCATATCAGGAGTTCTTTGATGCCCGCCTTGCACCAACAGGTTGGCAAGACCCAGAATTTGATGATAACACTTGGCAGCAAGCTACAGTTATTGGCGGAAAATCATCCGACCGTCCGCCAGCCGCTGGACCATGGTCAAAAATTGTTGCCCGCGATATCCCATTCATGACCAATAACCCAGTACTCCCAGAAAAAATATGGCATACCGAAGAAAGCCTTGATCTTGCTAACCGATCCCGACTGACAGACCTAGCGCCGGGACTCTCCATGGTTGGGAAGCCAATCCATTATTCTCAGCTCGACAATGCCGAGAACCTTTGTAAAGAAAAAGGAACAACGATTACTCAATGCAGCCTTAATCATCTAGACCTAGATTTCGACGGAGTATACACACCTGCGATAGTGATAGATTTTGGGCGTATCGTCACTGCACGGTCACGGATCCACCTAGAAGGCACACTAGGCGGCATGGTAGATATCGGATACGCAGAGCGACTGATCGATGGGCATTTTAATATTGCAATGGAGTGCGAATATGCCGATCGCTATATAATGACAGATGGCGAACAGACATTTGAATCGTTCACCTGGAAATCATTCCGGTATATGAAACTGCGATTCCGCTCATGTTTCAAACCTATCACTATACATAACGTACACGGGGTGGTCTCAACCTATCCGTATGAAGAGCGAGGACAATTCAGCTCCGATGACCAAACACTAAACAGTATCTTCGACATCTCACGAGCTACCATTCGTTTATGCTCAAACGAGTTCATTATGGACACACCATGGCGTGAGCAGCTTCAGTGGCTGGGCGACACTTCACTCGTAACAGTCCCTGCTATCCACACATGTTTTGGTGACACAGCCCTAACCCGAAAATTCTTCATACAATCTGGCCAAAACCAACATCCAACCGGCATGCTCTCCAACATCAGCAATGTACCCAACCACAACTGGCGCGGTACCATACCAGACTTTTCCCTCTGGTGGATCAAGGGCCTACTTGATCAATATATGTACACTGGTGATAACACATTGCTGAATCGCCTATACCCGCAAGCACTACGGATACTTGATGCTCATCTAGATTACCTAAATGAAAAAACACTAATAGAAGATATGCCATACTGGACATTCCTCGACTGGGCAGATACAGACAAGGCTGGTATCTGCACCGCCTACAACGCCATCTTCTACTACATACTTCACTGCTTATGTCAATTAGCAGAGTTCAGAAATGACCCTTACACCGCCGAACTCACGCAAAAAATACGAAAAGAGATGAAAGCTAATTTTCACGATACTCTTTTTAATAAAGAATGCGGTTACTATCCTGACGCCTGTATTGATGGTACGTTTTCCGAAAAGATCAGTGAACATGGAAACATGACCCCCATCTGGGCAGGCCTTTGCGATGCAACTACCTCCAACAAAGTCATATCAAAAGTTTTCGAATCAGACAATTTATCAAAATTTACTGAAGCACAACCCTTCTACATGACAATTGTCCTCTCTGCCCTTGACCATGCCGGACGGTACAACCTTGCCCTTGACTTAATAAGACATCGCTGGGGAAAGCGTATGGTAGACCAAGGAGCAACATCAGCCTTCGAAGAATGGTATCAGAACGGAAGCTGGCGAGATGGCACATTCTACGGATTCCAAAGATCATGTTCACACGTCTGGTCAGCCATTCCGGCAGACTATCTTATAAGAAATATGCTAGGGCTCACCATCTTAGAACCAGGATGTAAAAAAATCCATATTCAGCCTAAGAATGTAGACTTTGATTACAACATCACATTCCCAACACCAGAAGGCCCCATTACGCTCAACCAAACTGGCGGCGTACACAAACTCTCATCACCAGATTCAATAACTATCGTGAGATCAGAAAACTAAAAAGCCCACATAATTCACAAAATTTTACTATACTAACCAGCCACAACTTAATACTATAGAAAGAGAATTGATCAGAATGATTTGTTAAGCAGCCTATCTGACAATAGAAAGACTGATAACTACTTTAATAAAAGGTGAACGAAATGAAAATATCAGAATTAACAAACGAACAACAGGTAGCATTAGTAGCAGTTATAGAAGCAATCGCAATGTCAGACGGCGCAATCGAAGATGGCGAACAGAATACTATCGGACAGATCGCCCAAGAACTAGGCGTTGACACCTACCGTGCACTACTCCGCGACGCAGATTCACGATACCCAAATACGGATGCCCTAAAGCAGCTACTAGAAACTATAACAGATCAAGAAGCACGTAACACAATCTACGGACTAGCTATGCAGGATGCAATGCTCTCACCAGCTATCAACCATCTACAATCCAAAATGCTAGAATGGCTAAGAGACAACTGGAACATTACAGTCGAAGAAGGCTAGACCGGAGATCGGAGGCCAGAGGTCGGATGTCGGAAATCATGTCACATCCAACAAAGCGCCGCAGGCCTGACTACATGGCGTGCATTTGATTATTGAGTTTACGAAATAAGCAAATAAACGCCATTACCGACGAACAGCACCGTAGAGCAGTCTGTTCTTCATGCCCTTCTTCTCTTCATGGTAGAAAATCTTTTCAGTAGCGTAGCACCGTAGAGCAAAAAATCATTTTGTCCTTAAATCATTTTGTCAAAACAAGCTTTTCAGTAGCCTTTCACACCGCAACACCTGAGTTCACGAAGGCGTAGACGGAAGCTTAAGCGGGAATCTGCGTTAATCCTTTTAATCCTGCACATCCATGTGAATTTCCCAGAGCGCACCGTAATGCAGATTCGCTGGGTCCCTGAGCGGAGCCGAAGGGCTTAATCCGCAATCTCGAAATCATAAACTAACGGTAGATGGTCAGAGTGCAACACCTGCGGGATCTGAAACCCTGTCGTCTTGATCTCCGGACTGTGCAGAATAAAATCCAACTCTTGAGTCGGCGCCCAGCTTGGGAATGATTTCTCAGCATCAATATTAGCACTCTTTAATCCAGATGCCGCCAAGAACAGGTTCACCTCCTTGTCACCCCAGAACACATTAAAGTCGCCAGCCACAATACAAGGCTTATCAGAATCCTTCATCATATCATAGAGCGCACTCAGTTGATGATGGCGCACCCTAAATCCAAGCGCAAGATGTACCAGGAAAATCCGCAGATTATCCATCTCTAACTCAATAACCAGCTTCTTCATACCGTCATCAAAATAGTGAAATTTTTCCTTCGTGGAACTGTCGCGCGAAATGAATGCATTCCCCTGCTTATTGATAACCGGCATCAACCGCGCTAGACCTCTATCGCTATACTTGGAACCATAAGTATGATAATGCCCCAACGACTCTGCGATAACCCGCGCTTGATTAACCCCTCCTGTGCGATATGAACCAGAATCAACTTCCACCAGCCCCACTATATCAGGGTTCATATCATGCATAAAAGAAGTTATCTTATCCAAAGTTTTAAATGTTCGACTACAATACCCACTCCATGGCATCTTCTTACCGCCACCAGTACCATATCTAATATTATATAAAATAAATCTCATAATAATACTTACTGAGATAAAACTCATTACACCTGTAGTAGTTCAAGGTAGAACAATCTCTCCGCATGCCGCAGCATAGCGTCACAACTCCTACCAACCATAAATAAAAATAACTTGTTTAGTTAATCAACAACAACTAAACTGTGATCATAATACTATATTTCACTGAAACATCAATAATTTAACAGTAGAGGTGCTTACAGATAGTTTTGCAAGTGCCTCAGTAGGGATATGCGCAAATGAACAACATGACATTATCATGGTCCTGGATGGGATTGGCCACACTGCTGCATATACTCTCGTTCATATTAGTATGCATGCACTGCCTGCACCATCGTCGGGATGCAACAGCAACCCTGCTATGGATATTTGTCGCATGGTCATTCCCAATTATAGGCCCGTTTCTTTACCTATCCTTTGGCATCACACGTATTCATGATAAGGGATTTAAAAAACATACATCAAACCAGCAACTTCTCGCAGAACGTCAATCGCGAGAAGAAGAAACACTACCACTTGCATACTGGCGAGCTGTTCACGATGCTGGCCGAGCTGAACCTGAATCAGAATGGTGCCGTAACCTTAACAAAGCAATGAACGCCATACTACCAGATCACCATCTACTAGATGGCAATCTAATCACTCCTTTAGTATATGGTGATAACGCATTTCCAGCCATGCGAAAAGCCATACGTAACGCAAAGCACCATATTCATCTACAGTCTTTTATACTCGCCAATGATGTCATAGGCCAAAACTTTCTTGAGCTACTAGCCGAGAAAGCTAGGGAGGGCGTACAGGTAAGGCTTATGTATGACCGATTTGGCTCAACGTACGCAGTCCTCGGCGGACTCTTCCGCAAATATAGAAATACACCCAACTTTAAGATCGTAGGCTGGACACAAGCAAATATTATGAAGAGACAGTTTCAAGTTAATCTTAGAAATCACCGCAAAATCATGGTTATAGATGGCAAGATCGGATTCATGGGCGGCATGAATATGAGCGTGAAAAACATCACCGGCAAAGGGTATCAACCTATTCGCGACTACCACTTCCAAATAGAAGGCGCTATTGTGCAAGAGTTACAATACTCCTTCATGAAAGACTGGCACTTTATAACTAATGAGGATCCTGTCAATATCTTAAC
>DAOVUR010000287.1 GCA_030632465.1 bacterium
CGCCATATATAGTGAGGCAATAATACCGGAGATTCGTGCTGCCATATTGTTCCGCGCTGAATGAGATATATCAGGCGTGATTATGCTCCTAACAACACGCTGCATAATATCATAAATCAACCAGACAACAGCCGCACCAAATATTGCGCTCAAGACATTTAAACGATCAGCAATTCCGCCTATAGGAATACCCTCAACAATAGATACCAGCCAGCCCCATAATGGATGTGTAGGTAAAAATTGTGGCGCCAACCCAACAAACTCCACAATCAGATTAGAGGACTCACCAGGATACGCTCCAACACTAAGAGTAGAAAGGTAAACAATCAGCGACAGAACCCCTAGCCCAGCACCAATCATAAGATCAATCAATTTCGACGGCTTAACTTCATCATTTATAGTATTCATCCCAACACCATACACCGAAGAGACTAGCCTTTACAATAAGAATCTAACAACCTGTTAGCTCCACAACCTTCCACTCCCCAGCCCGTAATCCACCCAAGGTCAAACCAGCAAATTCAGTTCTAACAAGGCGATGAATCTTAAGCCCCACCTGATCGCACATACGCCTAATCTGGCGGTTTCGCCCCTCTTTAAGCTCGAACTGCAGAAGAAAACGGTTCCCCTTATATTTATATGGCAAGATCGTGACCTTTACCGGACGGATTTTATAATCATCGATAATCATTCTCGACTGTAAAGTTTGCAATGTTACATCATTCAAATTACCTGATACAGTCACCTTATATATCTTAACATTATCAAAACTGGGATGCGTCAGCCGATTCACGAGATCACCATCATTAGACAAGAGCAGTAACCCTTCGCTATTCTTATCCAGCCGTCCAACAGTAACCAGTTTTCTATCAGCCTTATCAAGCAGCTCATAAACCGTGACACCCTGCTCGGTCGAACGACTGCAAATGTAATCGCGCGGCTTATAAATCATAATCGTCCTACTTGCCGGCAGCTTCTCCTCAATATCCTTACCATCAATAGCAACTTTTATATTATCAGCCGAAACCCTTGTCCCCGGCACAGTAACAACCTCACCATTAACGGTAACACGCCCATCACAAATAAGCTCAGCAGCCTTACGACGCGATACAATTCCGCGCTCAGATATATATTTCTGTAATCTTAGTTCATTATCTTCCATGCAAACAATGTAACTATTTTCATATATTTTTGAAATCTATTTTTTATTTTATCCATCGACATGCTTCTAGCTTGATATTTCTTTCTTAAAAATACAGTATCTACTCTATTCATTGTGAAACAACTAAAAAGGAGATATGCAGAAATGAAGAAATTATTACCAATAATTGCCCTAGCAACTATTGCAGTATCGTGTAGTCAGACAATGACTACGGAACAAGTTAATGGAAAAACAAACACAAAGGTCAAATCTATGCCAGCAGAACAAGTCAACCCTATCGTCATAATCGAAACATCACAAGGAACTATCAAAGCTGAGCTATGGCCAGATAAAGCACCATTAACAGTGGAAAGTTTTCTGAAATATGTTGAATCAGACTACTATACAGGCACAATTTTCCATCGCGTAATCAGCAACTTCATGATCCAGGGTGGCGGATTCACTGAAGCAATGGTGCAGAAGAAAACTAATGCTCCAGTCAAAAATGAAGCAAAAGCCGACGTTGGCAATGCACGCGGCACACTCGCTATGGCACGTACATCCATTGTTGATAGCGCAACTAGCCAGTTCTTCATTAACCTTGTAGATAACACATTCCTAAACCATAAAAACGAAACTGCTCAGGGCTTTGGCTACTGCGTATTCGGAAAAGTGACTGAAGGTCTAGATATCGTTGATAAGATCGGACAGGCAAAAACTCAACGTGGCGACGTACCAGTAGAAGCTATTATTATCAAAAGCATTAAAGTTGTAAAATAAATAAACTGAAAACTAGGTAGGGCGATCGATCCGCGATGGAAAGATCGCCCTAACCTTTACAAATACACCATACTTACCACTCAATCATGAACTCCTTCAGCACGAATAATAGCGTTGCCCATATAAACCTCATGAATCACAAACCTGTTGATTCCACACAACATGAACAACAGCCCGACCAAGAGATGGAGAAACTACAGCAGAATTACGAAAAGATCCTCTCATCCGGTCATATCCACTATCCGAGAACATAC
>DAOVUR010000251.1 GCA_030632465.1 bacterium
TAACAGTAATACCATCATCGATATAGGCTTCCTGCATCTCTTCGACAACTAACGCTTGTTTAGGATTATCAATAGAAACTTTTATATCTAGGTCGTACTTTTTGGCAAATGCCCAGTCGCGTGTATCATGTGCTGGTACAGCCATAACTGCACCTGTACCATATTCCATGAGAACATAATCACTGATCCATAGTTGAATCTTTTCGCCAGTATATGGGTTAATCACATAACGTCCAGTAAAGACACCATTCTTTTCTTTGCCCTCAGCAACACGATCGATTTTTGTTTCATTAGCAGCGGCTACAATAAAGTCATTAACAGCATCTTCTTGCGGCAAGCCTTTAACCATCTCTTTTAAAGACGGATACTCAGGTGCAAGCACCATGTATGTACAGCCAAAAATTGTGTCTACGCGTGTTGTAAAACATGAGACAAGTGATTCAGAATCTTCAACGCCATCTTCACGTGCAACTAAATCAAAATCGATTCGTGTTCCTTCGCTTCTACCAATCCAGTTCTTCTGCATGGTCTTTACACGCTCAGGCCAACCGTCAAGTTTTGAGAGATCATCAAGTAGCCGCTGTGAGTAATCACTTATCTTAAAGAACCACTGCTCACGTGCCTGCTGAATAACCTCTGTGTCACAACGCTCACAACTACCATCAACAACCTGCTCGTTGGCAAGCACAGTTGCGCATGATGAACACCAGTTTACTTCTGACAATGATTTGTATGCTAAACCAGCCTCATGAAACTTAAGGAATAGCCACTGTGTCCAGCGGTAATAATCTGGCATACAAGATGCAACTTCTTTATCCCAATCGAAACATACACCCCAAGAGTCTAGCTGCTTCTTCATAGTTTCAATATTACTTAAGGTGCTTTTGCGTGGCGGGATACCTGATTTAATAGCAGCATTCTCGGCTGGTAGTCCAAAAGCATCCCATCCCATAGGTGTAAGAACATTTAGGCCGTGCATTTTTTTGTATCGTGCCACTGAATCGCCAATGATGTAGTTACGGCCATGTCCAACATGTAATGCAGCCGAGGGATACGGGAACATCATCAGGCAGTAATATTTATCTTCTGCACTTGATAGATCAGCATTAAAAAGTTTTTCATCGCGCCAGTAGTGTTGCCAACGTGATTCTATCTCTGTAAATGGATATTGTTCATTCATATTTTTCTCTTTTCGAACTGCTATTTATTGTATGGCGTTGTACGGCTGAAATCTTCAACTTTCCATTTTCACTTTTCAATTATTTTGTAGAACCTACATATTTATTGTTTAGCCAATAGCCAGACACAGTTTCGCCATTTACTGGCTTATATTTACCGGCGCCATGCATCATATTGTTGCGCCATTCACCACTGTAAATGTCGCCGTTATCAAACAGAAACCGTCCTGTCCCTTTTGTTAAACTATTGTTTGCCCATGTTCCGCGTAGAACACCGCCGTTACTAAAGCTGTAGACGCCAACACCATTCATTTTTCCACCAAACCACTGGCCATCATAGTTTTCGCCATCAGCGAATGTGTAAACACCTTTTCCGGTCTGCTTACCGTGCTTCCAGCGTCCCTTATATTTTTCTCCATCCTCAAAAAGTAAGGAGCCATCGCCATTAAAGTGCCTGTTCAACTCTCCTCCTACATAGTAGTAGCCTTTGCCACTCTCTGTATATAATTCTGGCACTGCATTGACTTTATCAACTTTAGGGACTACTTTTGCAGGAGCTGGTTTAGTGGTTTTTGTTGTTGTTTTAGCAACCTTTACATCTGTTTTTTTCTGTTTCTTCGGAGCTACTTTTTTAGAGGATTCTTTTGTAGATTTCTTGGATGACTTCGCAATCTTTGTATCTTGTTTCTTGCTCTTCTTAGCTGCCTCTTTTTGTAGGATCAGTTTGATGCTATCATCTTTCGCCCAATATGTTGCAGTCTTGCCGTCACTACTTTGTGCATCAATATCAGCGCCATACTTGATCAGTAATATGACAACATCTTTGGCGTCACTTTTTACTGCCCAGTGCAGTGGTGTGATTTTGTCTTTCGAAACAGCATTTACATCAGCACCTTTTGCGATAAGAAATTGTGCTGCATCTTTTGCATTGCCAATAGCGGCCCAATGTAAAGGCGTATAACCTTTGTCAGACTTTTCATTAACTTTTGCACCATTCTTGAGCAGCAGTTTAATCATTGTGTCATTGTTCTTGTTAGCCGCCCAATGTAGTGGGGTAGAGCCATTGTCGGTTCTAGACTGAACCTCTGCGCCATACTTAAGGAGTAGTTTAGCAATATCAATACTATCAAAAGCTGCTGCCCAATGTATCGGAGTGGACCCACCTTTTACTTTAGTGGTCAAGATCTTGCCAGAGTTATCATCCAGCATAGCTTTAAAAGTCTTTGTGTCATTAATCTTTATAACGTCATATAGTTCGCCGGCTGATGATGCCTGAACCATGACACCGCATAACATACAAACTGCTATTGATAACTTTACATTTTTCTTCATATTGAACCCTTATAATAAGTCACGATTAATTCTTGTTAATAAAAGGTGATAATAGAGCAATTGCCGTAATAATTGCAATTATCAAAATAACACTGGCGCATAAACTTCATATTCACCTAATACTTCACGCCCATTCAGAAATGATAGCTCCACCAGAAAATCTATCTCGGCAACTGTACCACCAGCCTTTTCTATAAGATGCGCTGATGCAAGAGCTGTACCGCCTGTGGCTAGTAGATCATCAAGGAGGAGCACTCTGTCGCCTGATTCAAATGCATCTTGGTGAATTGCCAGTGTAGCAGTGCCATATTCAAGGTCATAAGTTTCTTCGTATGTTTTGTATGGTAGTTTGCCCTGCTTGCGGATAGGTACTAGTCCTAGCCCGAGTCTATCGGCAACAGCACCACCAAAAAGAAAACCACGCGCATCAATTGCAGCAATTTTATTTACATTCTGCTCTTCTGCTCGTGTTGTAAATAGATCTATAGTTGCTTGAAACAACTTCGGGTCATCAAGTA
>DAOVUR010000154.1 GCA_030632465.1 bacterium
ATGTTTCACTGGCAAAAACCCAACCATCACCAAGCTTTCCTATTGATAACGGTTTAAAACCATTGGGATCGCGCGCCGCCATGACACGACCTTTATTCATAACTAGAAATGCAAACGACCCCTTCAGCTCAGCCAAAGCTCTTGCAACTCGCTTGGGGCGAGTACGGAACATCGGGTCAGCAAGCAGATGAACAAGAACCTCGCTATCAGTACTAGTCTGAAAAAGCGAACCAGAATCCTGATACATCTTCCGTAGCCGTTCAGCATTGACTAGATTACCATTATGAGCAACAGACCAAAGTCCATCAACACATTCAACCACGAGCGGTTGTACATTCTGGATTCTAGTAGAGCCTGTAGTCGAATAGCGAACATGACCTATACCAAGTTCACCAGGCAAAGTACTCCAGTCCTTATCAGCAAAAACCTCACCGACAAGTCCCTGTCCCTTGGCAGAACGCATCTCCTCACAGTCAGAAACAACAATACCGGCGCCCTCTTGACCACGATGTTGCAAAGAGAAAAGCCCTTGATAAATAACTGAAGCAGCGTTTTCTACACCAAAAACACCAAAAACACCACATTCTTCCTTAGGGTGATCATCCAATAAAAAACTAGACATTACTGATTCCATTCAAATTGAGTCTTCCTGCAATAAATTAGTTCGTAGCACACAATATCAGAACAAAATGACCACTTCAATCGTAATATTAAAAAATACGAAAAAATACGAAAAAC
Organism: bacterium; assembly: GCA_030632465.1. Classification (GTDB taxonomy): domain Bacteria; phylum Verrucomicrobiota; class Kiritimatiellia; order UBA8416; family CAMZLY01; genus CAMZLY01. Next base: position 739 of record DAOVUR010000154.1, read on the forward strand.
GTCTTAAAATGATTACTTTTAGTAAATATTACCGACTAAACAACACATGCATCTTTAGCTAACCTTTATATCAGCAATAAATCTTTCTGCTTCCTCTAACTCGCTTTGTGAAAGATATTTAGGGACAATCTTAAGCTCTCGCACATTATGATTCTGAACCAGAAACTTAATATCATACTCGTAATCAGTCACTTTTTTCCAGTTGCCATTTAGACAATGCTGCACCCAGCCATAGATTTTAAGTTCCAATAAAGATTGCGGTGTTGCCATCTGATTATTCTTTTCAACCTCATATACCGCCTTAAAAAACTTACTACCATTGGCATTACAATAATCCTCACCATCTTTACTAATAAAGATATCCTTCGTTAATTTATCATCAATAAGGTAATGAATATCTAATGTGTTGCGGGAAGAACCAAGTGCAACCAATGCACGCCCACCTATCAGTACTTTATTCATAATTCATCTCCATTAATACTACAAACATTATAGATTATTACATACACCACTACCACATTATTATGTTCGAAGCATAATAAATACTACACTATAATCAGCATCGGAGTGCTGATCTACTTCACAGTAAAACAGCTTTCCATAGCTGTACCAATCAGCATCCGTCTTCGCTTTTGGCTACGCCGCGACAAGTCGGAGTGCTGATCTACTCACAGTAAAATGGCTTTTTTCTTGCCAATAACACCCCGCCCAATATATAAAACAGACCATGAGCAAAGAAACTAAAGCATATTTCTGGCAAAACAAGACCATGCAAGAGATGACCAAGCAATAATGGGAGTCACTCTGCGATGGCTGTGCACGTTGTTGCGTATATAAAACTGAAGATGAAGATACTGGCGAAGTAGAATATTCACCCATCGCCTGTCCACTACTAGATCTCGAAACATGCCGATGTTCAAAATATACAACTCGGCAGAAATACCAACCAGAATGCGCAACACTCACCCCAGAAAACGTCTGCCAATTCAGCTGGCTACCAGACACATGCGCCTACCGCCTACTAGCAGAAGGTAAAGAACTACCATCATGGCACCCACTAATCACAGGCTACACCGACTCAACCAAAGATGCAGGAATGTCAGCACACGGTAAAATTTGGCATGAAGAATAATTCACCACAAAGAACACAAAGATCACAAGGAGATTACCACAACCAAGAACTGACATAGACTTACCGATTACGGAAAATATAGAACTTACAACTTAATCAACTTAAACAAGGAACTTATAATGAAATATTCAGAAGCAAAAATGGGGCGCACATTTATAGTAAGGCTCGAAGATGGCGATATTCTACATGAAGAGATAGAGAAGTTTGCCATCGAGCATAACATCACAGCCGCCACACTAATTGCCGTTGGTGGTGTTGATAAAGGAAGCATTCTTGTTGTAGGCCCACAGGAGAGTCGGTGCAAACCGCCAGTAACGCCCATGGAACATATTCTTGAAGATGCTCACGAAGTTACTGGTAGCGGAACAATCATCCCTAATGAAGCAGGCAAACCGATCATCCACATGCATCTAGCTTGCGGTCGCGGAACAAACACCATCACCGGATGTATTCGTAAAGGTGTAAAAATATGGCATGTGCTAGAGGTCGTTATTAACGAAATAACAGACACAACAGCTAAACGCCTATATGATGAAAACACTGGATTCGAACTGCTGATTCCGTAAAAATGGTGGAGGTAAGGGGATTCGAACCCCTGACCTCTTGTCTGCCAGACAAGCGCTCTACCAACTGAGCTATACCCCCAAAATCTGCTACTACGCTCTACCAACCTGCCCGCATTGCTTCGCAAAGCGATGCAGGCGGGCTGAGCTATACCCTCATAAAATTGTTTTTGGAATATAGATAATCATTCTGCTTATGTCAACGGCTTTTCACGAATCTCTAGAAATACCCAATGGTTGCAATGAAGTTACTTTACTTTGAGCTGGAAGTATCTAGTAGAGTTAGTGTAATCAACATAAAATGATAACCAATCGCCATCACCCTCTACCAGCCCTGTTGCAGCCACTCCAGTCTCTGTTGCAGCAAACTCACAATCCATCCATGTGTCGCTCATCAGATTAGTCTTATACGCTACTGAATAGGCTTTACCAGGCACACTTAAGAGCTCTAGCTTGATGCGATCTGCCACATATGCAACTTTTTCAATAAAGAAATAGTCGTAATCAAGGAAAGCAAAGTTTCCCGACAAATATTCATGCCAGTTAGATGCACCATCACCATCATAATCATCCTCTGGATTAACATCCTCAATAGAGGTTATTGCCGGATTAGTGGATATATTAACCAGTTCCTGTTCCCACGCGTCAGATATACCATCACTATCAGAATCTGTCCCTACGGTCACATTAACCAGAATAACTTCACCCGGCACCCCCACTACAGGAAGTGCATTGGTCTGCATAATCAGCTGTTCGCCCCGACTATCACGTACAACAATTGTAACATCATCACCTGCCTCAAGCGCAATATCAGAATATGGCTGAGTAGAAGCTCCATCATCAAGACTTACATAAAGCGCGAAATTCACTCCTGGCGATATCGAACCATCAATAGCGTGACGTGCAATTTCATTGGTACCGCTTCTTAAAATGACATCAGCACCACTCATGTATGGCCAGCCATACTGATCCATAGCCTGCCCGTAATAGACACACATTGCTTGAGGAACAGCGGAAACGAACGATGAAGTCAGAACGATGATTAGAACAAAGAACTTTAAAGAACTGAATCTTGTTAATAAATTATTTTTCATAATTTTTCTTTTCCTATTTTCAAAACCCTCCGACAGATCGGTCAGATCAGTCAGATCTACTGCGGCCTATTGGCCTGTAATCGAATATGTTTGGAAGAATATCTTGATATCTTTGACGCCATTGCCGTCACGAACGCCATTTTCATCTTCTGCACCATAAATAAAACGAGCTAAACCTTCTTCTGCATCTTCTAGCAGTGTGCCACCAGGGATAATTAGGTACCAGCCCGTATTCCATACTGAGCGACCTACTAGTCGGGCATTATTATGCGTTTCTTCTTCCACGAATATTCCACTGTCATGATAAGCGCGTAACGACGCGTAACGACGCGGCTGTCCAATATTTTCTGTTAAGGAATCATGTACCGGTATCCATTCAGGATTATCAAGATCAGCAGCACCAACATTATATGGCAGCGGCATAACCTGATCCATCACCTTCCAGTGACGAAGATCTTCATGTGTACCTGTTGGTGAACGCATTACATCTTCACCAGCCGGAACCAGATATATACGCGGCTCATTAGAAAGTCCTTCGCCGACACTATTTGTATTGTAAGTATTATTATAATCAGTAAACCACACACCTACCGAACGAATTTTGGTTGCCTGATGACTTGCATCATAAGCATTATCACCACCAGCCAAGGCTCTGCCAAAGAAGTTCTTGCCGAACTTAATAGTTGAATCAAACGGAATAACAATGGCCGGCTGGGGATCTGTAGATGATGTAAATGAACGACAATACTGCTTAAACACCTCATGTGTATTCAGGTCGTCAACCACATAGCTCTGTAGCATATTCTGCCAATTTTCATCACTACCAGAAGATGGTGAAATTCTGAAACATTCTGTACGTAACGAGAACCGACTAGTCTCTGTGTCGGGATTATTAAAGCCAAACCTTGTCTTCACAATATCCCAATCGCCCTTCATACGCGCCATAATATCTGCAAGCCCTGGATCACCACTACCACCATACGGCAATGGAACACCATTTTCAATAACACCCAAAGAACGAGCCTTCACAATATCAGAAAGGAATTTACTACCACTAGAGCCTGATGCATCACTATCCAACAAGCCAGTTTCATAATCATACGCCTTGGCTGCCATATATACATAGCGTGCGGCTAGATCAAATGTTGATGTATATTTTTGCAGAGCATCATCACGGAACATACGGAACGCCATATCACTATAACGGTCTTCTTGAATCCGATGCGCCGCCTGCGAACGAATCTGTGCCCGCTTGACCATCAACAGTCGCCCATCATTCTCTAACTTACGCACCGTTTCCCATGCTTTATTAAATGCTGAAACCTGAGCAAGTAATTCATTTTCTTTAACGAGCTGTTGGCGCATTTTTTCTTCAAACTCAAGTTTCTCACGCTTGATTTC
>DAOVUR010000295.1 GCA_030632465.1 bacterium
ACAATAACCTGACCATCAACCTCAGGAGCCAGTCGACGTGTTCTTGCAAACCACATATCAGACTCTCCCTCAACTACGCTCTCCAGCAATGCGGTAGTTTCCTTTCCGATAAGTGCAGCAGCCTTCTTGTCCAATATCTCACGTTGTGCCAACATAAGCATACCACGTCGCGCCTCAGCAACTGCCGCATCTGGACAGTTCCCCATATCATACGCAGGAGTATCCTCTTCTGGTGAAAACGTAAAGGCTCCAAGATGATCAAACTTTGTAGCCTTAACAAACTCTAACAGATGTTCAAAATGTTCGTCGGTCTCTCCCGGAAAACCGACCAAACAGGTTGTCCGTAGCGTAGCATCTGGCATAACTGCACGAATACGCTCAGCCATGTTCATAACAGGATCAACAGTATTTGCACGCAACATCGCTTTTAATATATCAGGGTGACTATGCTGAATAGGTATATCAAAATAGTTACAAACCTGCGGAATCTCTGCTACCGCTTTTAGTAATTCATCACTAATGCCAGGTGGATATCCATACAGTAACCTAATCCAGAAATCACCTTCTAACTTGCCTAATGAATATAATAGCTCAGGCAACGATGCACCGTCATCTCTATCATGCCCATAAAACGTAGTATCTTGCGAAATGAGATCAAGCTCACTATAGCCCATATCAATTATTTTTTTTGCTTCTGCCGTTACACTTGCAATAGAGCGTGAACGATGCGCACCCCTGATGCCAGGAATTGCACAGAACGCACAACGATGATCACATCCTTCTGCAATCTTAAGATATGCATTAGGCCCACCACTAAAAACTATGCCTGACTCACCGGGGTCATACAGCTTACGTGACACTGCCGACACTTCACTAAGATGTGTCTCGCCACCATTAACCCTAGTAACAATATCGGCAACCTTATCAAGTTCATCCAAACCTATGATAGCATCGACCTCAGGCAGACTCTCTGCTAACTCATCCTTATATCGTTGCGACATACAGCCAGCCACCACTACAGCCTTCACACCACAATCATCCTTCATGTCACATGCAGAAAGAATACTCTCAATAGATTCCTCACGTGCATCCTCAATAAAGGCACACGTATTAACAATCACCACATCGGCCTCTTCCGGACTCGGCGCCAACACAATATTATTCTTTAATAAATTCCCAGCCATAACTTGCGAATCAACCAAGTTCTTTGCGCAGCCAAGACTAATAAAACCAACGCTCACTGGAGCAGACGAAACATTCTCAGACATATTATTCCCATCACTTCCTGCAATTCCTATAATCCATAAACAATTAACCATCAAACTACATATTCTTCTGCATTTATGCAAGAAAACTCAACAAACATCCCTTGTCAAAACAGGTAACACTATGTACAGTAATACATCATAGAACTTATAACAAACGGGAAATCACATGAATAAATATCTAATAATGAAAAACATAATCATCTTTCTTGGCATTATAGTAGCAACAAATATCACCACAATAGCCTCACCAGAAATAGAGATTAAAGTACGTTTTCTTGAAATCTCAGAGAGTGCATTCGCCGATGCTAATATTGCATGGCAGTTTGATCAGTCAGCATGGCAGCCTGTAGGAAATGTTGACATCACTGATTTACTTTTAAGTATGGA
>DAOVUR010000280.1 GCA_030632465.1 bacterium
GTCATCCTGCACGGCAAAGCCGGCAATGGCGGTTATGGGAGCTCTAGCTTTAGGCGCGAAAAATTTGTCGCGTGGGGCGGCCCTGATGGTGGCGACGGCGCGCGTGGTGGTAACATCACGTTAAAAGCCGATCACGACGTAACCTCCCTCGTTGCAATTTATTTCTCTCCAATCATAAAAGCTGAACATGGCGGCAACGGTACTGGTCAGAAAAAACATGGCCGCACCGGCAAAGATCGCATCGTAAAAGTACCCATCGGTACTGTTGTATATGACTCAGAAACTGGCGAGCTCATTGGTGATATAACCGAACATGGTCAAGAGATGATTATCGCTAATGGTGGTCATGGTGGAAAAGGTAACGTCCACTGGAAATCATCAACCCACCAAGCCCCTACCGAACAATCAAATGGTATTCTCGGCGAACTCTGCGAATTAAGACTAACACTAAAGATTATGTCTGATGTTGGACTTGTAGGCTTCCCTAATGCAGGAAAATCTTCAATCCTTACAGCCATAAGCGACGCGCACCCAAAAATCGGCGCATATCAATTTACAACACTAAACCCCATCATCGGCACTTTAATATTTGACGATTACAAGCGTCTCACGATGGCTGATATACCAGGAATCATCAAAGGTGCACACGAAGGCGCCGGACTAGGACATGCATTCCTACGGCATATTGAGCGCGCTAAGACCTTGGTCTATGTGCTAGACATGGCTGGTAATGATGGTCGTGAACCTATACAGGACTACAATGACTTACGTGAAGAACTAGAGATGCATCAGCAAGACATGATTGATCGTCCATCACTGGTAGTGGCAAACAAAATGGATCTTCCCGAAGCTGAAGAAAACCTAAAAGAATTTATAAAAGAAACCGGCGTAGATCCTATCCGTATCTCAGCATTGGAAAAAAAGGGCCTAGAAACACTTCGTGACGCACTACACCCATACGCCACTATTCCAGTAAGACCTGACGAAAAATGAGGTCATTGAGCGGAGCCGAAATGCCCTCATCTGCGAGACGAAGCCTGAAAGATATCGTCCCCAATGGGCTTGCCCCGTTGGAACGGAAGATTTTGTTAAAAACAGCTGTTTTCAACAAATCTTATTCACCCACGACACAAGGCCGTGGGGGTTTTGCAAGAGGCATGATTAACTACTAAAAGGCGCCACGTACGGCAAGACGTAAGAAGACACTGTTCCCTATTTCAACATCTTGATCAACATCAGGATCAACATCCTTCTTGAAATAGATACTACGATTGAAGAGCGAACCCAGTTCACCAACAACTGTAACATAGTCATTCAACTCACGTGCTACACCAGCATAAAGTCTAAAGTCTTCAAACGTAACCTGTTCACGATCCTCTTCAGCAAGTCCACGTTTCTCACGGATATCGTAAGTCTTATTGATCCAATCAAATCCACAATACGCACGCCACAACTCTTCAAACTCCCAGCTAACATTTGCCACAGGTAATGTTGCTTCAATCCGAACATCAGGATTAGGCTGCCAGACCAAACCAACTATAGGCATTGCGACAAGATCAAAACGCGGCCTAACTTCAACACCAATAATACCGGAAAGCTCATCACTAAATGACTGAACAACCGCTACCGAGAATGGCATAAATAAGGCTGATGATGAAAATTCTTCAAAGTCAGAGTAGAGACCAGGCTTAAAATTAGCCTGAATAGCCGTTGCCGACAATGTGCGCCAAGTCCATCCAATATCAAGGTTAATATCAACCAACTGATTAGGAATGCGAAGAGCCGTACGATCAGACACAACAACAGCACCACCATACAGCTGAATATCCATATCACCACCCAGTACATCACGATAGTAACCACCATCCACTAAACCATACAGCTTTATAAGTCCAGTTTCCCCATACTCACCATCACCACCTACATCTGCTTCAGATGCATATCCAAATCCAACTTCATATAAGGGATTATCATTATTATCAAGAATCTGACATTTTGGTGGCAGCATCCCCTGCGCTGTTGCCTGAATGGCAGTAAGAAACAGGACAGTAGACATAAAACTTAGAACCGTGGCAATACTCTTTTTGCTCATAAAATCTCCTTAATTATTAACGATGACTGCACTATACATACCACATTCCCGTGAGTACAGTAATAAATTTGAGAAATAAGAGTTACAGTGCAGATATTAATAGGCGGGGCACTATTCAGTGTCATTAAAAAGCTCTGACTCCCATTATTTCACTCACACCACTCAACAACATAACAAGACGATCAATACCTAACGCAGCACCACCACACGCAGGCATACCTTTTTCAAGAGCACGCAAAAACTCATCATCAATCATATA
>DAOVUR010000203.1 GCA_030632465.1 bacterium
GCCTGTTCTCCCACATGCACCACATTACTCTGTTCCGCCCAGACAGCGCATAACCAAGTACTATCGCCATTCTCAAATCCTTCATATAACGGATATGTAATAGCTACCGGTGCATGCTCAACAACCTCAACATTATCTATATTCCAGCCATTGGCGGTCGTTGCGGCACCACTATCAACATCAAGATAGAACCGGATACGCACATTCTCTTCTCCGGCCCATTGGGACAAATCAATTTCTTGCTGTTGCCAGTCCGTACGCACTGAATCCCACTGACCATACCTAAGAGTCCAACCAGCACCATCCTTAGAAATCCCCACACAAACCCGATCACCGGCAGTCAGCTCAAACCAGTCCCAGAACTTCAGTACCGGCCAGGTTGCATCAGATAAATCAACTGCGGTCTGTGCCATGCTTTCGATATTTGGCAAATATTCTGAATACGGAGAATCGGCCAGACAATTTGAACCGCTATGCGGGTTACTACTATCCAACCCCCAATTACCAGTTAGGTTCCACTCATTCAAATTACCCTCAAAATCATCACTAAACGGCAACGGATTATTCAACGAATGCGCATGACTCTCTGTACCATCAGCTGAAAATGCGCCATAAGCACTAACCGCATAAACTCGGTAATAATATTCGGTATCCAAATCTAAGTCCGTATCAGTAAATACTGTACTTACTTGATTACTAACATTAGCTACCAAAACATCGTTTATCCCTACACCCGTCACAGTTGACCGATAGATCGCATAATGCGAAAATAACTCATTACTATTCACTAACCAAGTCAACCGCATAGAATGCGACTCTATCTGATCAATTACAGGAGCAGGAATCATATCAAGCGACTCGGCAACAGATATGTCATCAACATGCCAGCCGTTCGTAACCGTTGCAGCATCTGTCGTTATACGAAATCTAACATAGACCGTAGTAGAATTTGTATACGCCGAAAGATCATAACGCTCACGTCTCCAGTCAACTCCTGTAGAGCCAGTATGCTGCTCAAGCAGAGTCCAATCATTAGCATCAATCGATACTTCAACATTTCCTGAATCACCTGAAATAAAATCATATTTATGAACAAAACATAATACTGGCGTAACCGTACCCGTTAAATCCAACGGCGAAGAAAGACGCAGTGATGCATTTATAGAATTAGCATAGTTTGTATATGGAGAGTCTGACCAAGAATGCGTCATCGAATACGCATCATCATCCGACAATGCCCACGGTGCATCCGCATCCCAAATAGAAGAGCCACTCTCCCCATCATCCATAAACGGAAAATCCAATCCCGCCGTAGTTACCGCCATAGCCTCACCAGTTATGCCATGCAATCCATTACCCGCCACCGCCATAACACGATACGTATAAGTAGTCTTCGGCGTAACAGCAATATCAATATAATTTGTAGCAGTAGCAGCAAGCTCAACAACCATACGCGCATCATGCCAATCAACAGCGCCAGTCGTGCTACGATAGACTCTATACGCCGTTACTCCGCCCGATAGAGAAAGCGGCCATTCCAACAAAACCTCGTTAGGCGTTGAACTCGTTGCCGTCAAAGATACAGGTGCCGCCGGTGCTTCATCAATCAAAACATCATCAATATACCAACCATCACGAATCACACTACCATCAGTCACCATCCTAAACCGTAACCGCACATTCGACTGCCCAACATAAGCCGAAAGATCAAGTTGCTCCCGTCGCCACTCATTCTCATCACCCGTATATGACTCAAGCGGTGTCAGCACCCAACTTGACCCACCATCAGTAGAGACTTCCACACTTGCCGCATCATACCCCTGCTCCACAGAATATCTATGATAAAACTGCAATTCAGGACGCGTCGCAGAAGAAAGATCAAGAGATGCCGCAAGCGCAAAAGCATTATCACTATTATTAGTATAAAGAAAAGAAGGCGAATCAGTAAGCGCATGAATAGGTGAAACCGACTTATCTGTAGTAAGCCCCCACAATCCACTACCAACCCAACTACCCGTCCCTGACTCAAAATCATCTGCAAACGGATACGCCGCCCGAGAACTACCAGCCACTACAAACAATAAACAGACAACCGAAAATATACAGATCCTCATTCTATAAACGCTCATAAAAACACCCTCTTATCTCAAACTTGAATCCATCAAAAATATAAACCTATATAATCATGTAACTTTTACTGTATTTACATAAAACAGTCAATAATTGAGAAAAGAAATGTAAACAACCTCCATTTCAGTATTTCTTTATAATATAGTTCAAATAAGAGAGATAGAAATGTTCTGCAATAATATTTTCCTTAACAAGTACTACCCCTAGTCCTCAGGTGTTATTATAAATATTAGAAAAGTATTGATAGGCAGTGTGAGCTTTGCGATTGTGCGGCTGCGGCTAGAGCATTAAGAATAGAAGATACTGGCGCACGCTATAATATGATGTGTCGAGGAAATCAAAGGCAAATTGAGGTCATCCATTAAAGGAAATAAGGGCCACGAAAAGTAACCTATAGTTACCATTCACTCACAAACATGCTCCACGGGCCTTGCGGCGGTACATCAGCATCCCATATTAGGAAGCCATCTCAACATCTATTCGGTAAAATATGTGATCTTCCTATGAAACTTTTCGGCATGCCAATATGAGCAAGCGAGTAAAGTTGTAGCTACGTATCTAATATTCTACTAGTGATCTATGCGCCAGATTCTCTTTTTTGATACACACGCTCCCGTTCCATATCAGCAGAAACCATTTTAAGTAGTAGTTTAGATTTTACCTCTGCAAAATCCCCATTATTCCATAAGTTATTTTGCTGATTAGGATCTTTTTTGCGATCATAAAGCTCACCATAATCCTTCTTCATATAAACGACGAGTTTGTAGTCATTGGTAACAAAAGTTCGCTGCATATAATCCATCTCATTTGGGCGATACTCGCAGAGAGTCCAATCTTGCACAGATTCCTTCTCTCCCATCCATACAGACGACTGATCTACACCTTCAAAATCTCGATTAGCATCCATGCCAGCAAGAGCAGTAAAACTTGGGGCTATATCCATCAGGTTTTGCAAGGCACTACTTTTTGAACCATTTTTCTTGTTACCTGGCACTCTAGCAATAAAAGGAATCTTCTGAATATCATCATAAGCATGAAGCCCCTTATTCCAAAGCTCATGATGACCTAGATAGTCGCCATGATCAGAGGTAAAAATTATAGCCGTATTGTCATATAAATCATTAGCCTTTAGATGATCAATTATTCTTCCAATGTGATGATCCATAAGAGCAATCATGCCATAGTAGAGCGCTGTAATTTCCTTAATATCCTTTTCGTCCTTGAAAACATTGAACCAACTATGCGGTATGTCGAATTTATGATTCCATTCGGTAGTTTTATCACCGTTGTAATTAGGATAGCTATTAACTTCACCCGGCTTCTCTGCTGCATAGAATTCAGGTTTGTTTTTTGCATCGTCTTTAAAGACCTCTGGCAAAGGAATATCATCAGGATTAACTAACGTATCCCAAGGTTCCGGCACCCAGCATGGGGCATGTGGGTCTTGAAAACTTGCCCACAGCAAGAAGTTACTATCACTTTCAATCTGTTTATCTATATAGTTTATAGACCGATCAGCAATCCATGTAGAGTTATGAAATTTCTCTGGCAAATCCCACTTACCATGACCGAAAAATGCATCGAACTGACCGTAGTTAAAATACTCCTTCAGATCCACACCTTGTTCCTTTAACCAAAGACCATAATGCATTCCGCCTGCTTTTTTCTCATTTGTATGCCCTATGCAGAGCTCAGTATGTTGAAACCCGAAATATGGCCCGTTCCAACTCTTAAAGTAATCAAAATCAAAAACCTTTGGCTCAGACTCTATACTTTCAGGGTAATTATGACATGGCTGAAAATGAGCCTTACCTATTAAGGCAGTATTATAATTTCTATTATTGAAATAATGAGATATACCCTTAATGTTTTCGTCAA
>DAOVUR010000152.1 GCA_030632465.1 bacterium
GCCTTAGTTGCAAGGCGATATACATAAGGGGGATTGTTATGCATACAAAGTCGAGGAACAAAGGTGATGCCGCCAAGTTGGAAATGACACCGATGATTGATGTTGTTTTTCAATTACTTATTTTCTTTATTGTGACATTAAAGCAGGATGATATTCTTGCGCATCTTGATGTTTCACGCCCTGAGCCGAGTCCGATGGAGATTGTGGAGACTGAACTATTAACGATTACTGTTCATCGTGATGGTTATGTTATGGATGAGCGTCCTATATCAAAAGAGACATTAGATAGGCGCCTTACTAGGCTATCAACTTTTAGTAAGGATATATCGATAGCAATTAAGTGCACGCCTGATTCGTCGCACGACAAGTTGATAGCTCTGCTTGATATATGCGCAAAGACAGAGTTGGATAATCTATCAGTATTTAGTATGTAGCCGAACCTTACGCTTGTGCTTTCCATTCAAGGAGCTGGCTGAGTCCAGATTTAATATCATATTTGGGTTGATATCCTAATCCTTCAATTGCAGCAGATATATCAGATACTGAGTGTTTGATATCGCCTGAACGTACATCCTTGAAGTGTACGGTGAAGTCTTTCCCCGTTATTGATTTCAGTGCATCCAGTAGGTCTAGTAATGATGTTTTCTGACCGGTTCCTACATTGAAGGATGATCCGCTTACCGATGATGGTGCACGCATGGCGAGTAGATTGGCCTGTACGATATCTTTAACAAAGACGAAGTCACGCGTCTGCTCACCGTCACCGAATACTGTTGGATCTTCGCCTGCAGTTATTACGTCAACAAATTTAGATATGACGCCTGAGTACATGGAACTTGGGTCTTGGCGCGGGCCAAATACATTAAAGTATCGTAGTGATACTGTTTCTAGTCCATAAAGTTTGCTGAATACAGACAGGTAATATTCTTTAGTAATCTTTGCTAGTGCGTATGGTGATTCTGGTTGTGGCAACATCTTTTCCTGCTTAGGTAGGGCTGGATCATTACCGTATATTGCTGCCGAACTTGCGACAACCAATCGTTTTGCGCCAGCTTCTTTTGCGGCAGTTAGAACATTTAAAGTACCTGTTAGGTTGATGTCATGATTATCAAAAGGTTTTTCTACGGACTCAAATACTGATACAAGAGCAGCTTCATGAAAGATGTGTGTTATTCCCTGCATTGCTTTCTTCAGCATTTCTGGGTCTCTTACGTCACCTTCTATAAACTCAACTTTATCTCTGAATCCAGCAATGTTGTGCTCGTATCCTGAAGATAAGTTATCGTAGATCACTACATCTTCGCCATCGTTAACCAATGCCTCAGCAATGTGTGAACCTATAAATCCGCATCCGCCTGTAATAAGTGTTTTCATAATGCAGAAGAGATTGTCTTGTATGCGCTGATATGTCAAGATAGAGTTTTAAAAAAGGGTAAAGGGTAAAATAAAAGAGGGACACGGAGAGGAGAATGGTATGGGCTTAGAGATAGAGCGGAAATTTTTATTAAGTAGTGATATATGTGCTGGGCGTGATGATGGTGTTGAGTATGTACAGGGGTATATTCGTGGCACAAAGAATTGTGTTGTGCGTATCCGCATTATGGGTGAGGCCGCCGTTATTACGGTTAAGTCGAAGCTGGAAGGAATTAGCAGTCTGGAGTATGAGTATCCAGTGCCGATTGATGATGCGGCGGAGATGCTTGAGCTTATATGTGGTAAGCCGTTGATTGAGAAGGCTCGTTATAAGATAGAGTATGCAGGAAAAATTTGGGATGTTGACTCTTTTTATGGTGCGAATGCCGGGTTGTCGCTTGCGGAGGTGGAGTTAGATGCTGAGGACGAGGAGGTTGAGCTGCCGCCATGGGTTGGTGAGGAAGTTACTGGGCAGGATCGATATTTTAATGTGAATCTCAGCAAGAACCCATTTATATCTTGGGAAGAAGATTTAAACGATGAACGATGAAAAAACGGTGCGCTATGGGGAATTCACATGGATAGGCAGGATGGGCAGGATGCTGTGCGCTATGAGGGGATTTGCCACGAATGCACGCCATGCAGGCATCTTTAAGGGAAAATGCTGAACCCTGAACGATGAGCGCTATGGTCAAGTCCTGATTTAAAGTTGTTACTTTTTTATTTCATCTTTCACTAGGTCCCTGAGCGGAGCCGAAGGGCCGGTTGACCATGTTGGACGTTGTTTTTTTCGGTTCCAAACTTCATCTAGCATTATGAGGGCATTTCGGCTCCGCTCAATGACCTCATGATTACTTGGGTGTTGGTTATTGAGTATTGACAGAATGTTGCTTCTGGTGCTATTTTTTTCTGATTATTTTGTGGATGATTTACCGACATGAGGGATTGAAGGGAGCTTTGTTATGTCAATGGAAAGAGTTAGTGCTGAAGGAAAACTGGTGACAGTATCGGATAGTGATATTGTTCATCTGAAAGAGATGTTGCAGGTGCGGCGTAAACAGGTTTGTAAGCAGGCTGATGCGTTGCGAGATGATGCTGTCGCAGACAATGATTCTGCCAATTGGGCAGAGGATGGCTCTGATGCTTTTAATCGAGAATTTTCTTTTAAGATGGCAGGGTCGAGTAATGCGATGTTGAATCAGATTGATGATGCGTTACGGATGATTGATGAAAAGAGTTATGCGGTGTGTGAATCTTGTGGCGATAAAATTGGGTTGGCGCGCATGGAAGCCTTGCTTTTCTGTACGACTTGTATACAATGTCAATCAAAGTCTGAGGCAGATCGCGCTATGTATGGTCGAGTTACCATTTAGATTGCGATCTACTGATTGTGATAATTAACGCCTGGCAATATGGATTGTTGCGGGTAGTCGGCAATCTCTGCCGCCTTAATGGGTAAACTGCATGAAAATATCATTCTTCGGTGCTGCACAAAATGTAACTGGATCAAACTATCTGCTTGATATAAATGGGAGTCGTGTATTAGTAGATTGCGGATATTATCAAGAGCGTGATTTTCGTTCAAGAAACCATGATGCATTTCAATATAATCCGATTGATATTGATGCTGTCTTATTGACTCATGCTCATCTTGATCATAGCGGATTGTTGCCTAAGTTGGTGAAGCATGGATTTAAAGGAAAGATTTTTTGCACGGAAGCTACAGCTGATATTGCTAAGATTATTATGTATGATTCTGCGCATATTCAGGAAGAGGATATTAAGCATAAGAAGAAACGTCATGCGAAGCAGAATAAGAAAAGTCCTTATCCGTATGAGGCAATATATCGCCAAGAGGATGTGGATGCAACTGCTGAATTATTACGTACTGTTAAGTATAATGAAGAGGTGCAGATTGTTGATGGATTGAAATGTACCTTTAATGATGCTGGTCATATTCTCGGTGCATCGATGCTATATCTAAAAATGCAGGAGGGTGACAAAATGCGCACCATGATCTTCTCTGGTGATATGGGCCGGCCAGACACTCCAATTCTTTGTGATCCGACTAAGTTTGAGAAGGCTGATTATGTTGTGATTGAATCGACATATGGCAATCGTGTGCATAAACCGAACAAGGATATACCAGAGACGCTGGCACGTATTATTAATCAGGCGCATGAATCTGGTGGTAATGTTGTTGTGCCTAGTTTTGCGGTTGAACGATCGCAGGAACTTCTGTTCCATATGCATAATCTTCTGCAGGCCGGTCGTATTCCTAAGATGCAGGTTTACCTTGATAGTCCTATGGCAGTGCGGGTAACGGAGGTCTTCCGGCGTCATCCAGAACTGTTTGATGAGGAAACTTCTGCAATGTTGGCTCGCGGCGAGCATCCTTGCGATTTCCCTGGCTTAATGTTGACGCGTAGTGTTGATGAATCGAAGGCGATTGCGGTAAATAAGGAAGCGTGTATTATTATTGCTGGGTCAGGTATGTGTACTGGCGGCAGGATAAAACATCATATTAAGCATAATATTGAGAAACCGGAATCTACGCTTATGTTTGTTGGGTATCAGGCTGCTGGTACTTTGGGGCGCACGCTGCTTGGTGCACCTGAGAAAATTCGTATTCATGGTGAGGAGTATAAGGTTGCGGCACGTATAGAGAAGATTAATGGATTTTCCGCGCATGCTGATCGGAATGAGTTGTTTGCATGGATATCAGCATTAACAGATAGTCCGCGGCGTGTATTTGTTACTCATGGTGAGACAGAGGCCGCCAAGGTGTTTGGTGAGTATATTAATCTTAAGACTGGCTGGGATGTTTCTGTACCTGAGTATTGCGATGAGCATGAGCTGGACTAGGCGCTATGGGGAATTTACATGGATTTTCAGGATTTTCAGGATTGCTACTCTGCGGTGCGGTGCGCTCTGAAGGAAAAGATTTTGACAGAATGATTTTCTGATTGGCGGTGCTCTGCGCTATTAAGGTTAGCAACGAATGAGGAACCCAGCGAATAAAAAACAAAACTGCGTGCTCTGCGACATGAAGTGTACTAATAAAAGACATCAATAACTATCATGTCGCGCCGTAAAGGCGAAGCCCGAAGGCGGATCACTATTCACTATTAGTTATTCACTGCATTCTTACGGTGATGGCGTTTATTGTCTTATCTCGCACTTGTCACGCCGTATCTGTTGAGGAGGCGGAGGCTCGATAAAACAATGCACACCATGCAGGCATTCTGAAATGAACGATGAAGTTCGGTGCGCTATGAACAGGCTCGGAGGCCTGTTTTACTCAAACGTAATAGGTGCGAAGCATTCTGGTAGGTGGAAGTCAAGCGTGGTGAGTGGTGCCCATGATGCCCAGTGTGGGTGAGATGTTTGGTCGCCACATTTGTATAGGTTCGCGCGCCATTCTGTGCCGGCTACATTTCCGAGGGTGCCACAGTATGGTTCCAGTATGGAAAATGGAATTTTGAATTCTATCAACCAGGTTGTTGGGGTGGTGATTTCTGGATCTATTATAGCTGGTAGCGAATGAA
>DAOVUR010000164.1 GCA_030632465.1 bacterium
ACGATGACCACTACTATGCCAGCTCCGAAGAAAATCATAAGTAGCAGACCTCTGCTCTAACGAAGAATCAGCCCAGAGCCGCTCTCCATTCAAGGCCTGCCGATCAAAAGAAAGAGCCAATGGAGTAGCCCACAAAAAATGATCGCTCACCACCAGATCATCTTTCTCTATCTTATCAGCAAGCTGCGATACAACTTTATGCAAGCCTCTATACTCAACTCTATTCCAGGCGTACATTATACTCTTAGCATTCCAGCCAAGAGCAAGCAGACAAACTATTATTGCTATCCAACGCCACTTGATACCTCTTTTTGATACCCTCCAAAGAATATCAACTGAGCAGAGCGCAACAAGAATTGGCAATGAAGATAAAAACCGTTTCGTGGCCCACGGATATAGATCTGCGGCATGCTTATATCCAGCAGGTAATGCAAAAGCCGCCATACATAAAATTATAAATAGATCAAATAGTGATAGTCTTCTAGCTTTAACAATTCTTATCAACCACGCCACAAGCCCAACTGCAGCAAGTAGAGATAACGGCCAGCCAGTATATTCCACAAGATGAGCAACCACAGATAATGAATCATTAACTCCTCGCGGGTTCACTATCACAGAAATTAAGAAAATCAGAACAGGAAGCGCTACCCCAGCAAAAGTTAACCATTGCGACAACCTTTGTCCTTCCCGCACCTTTCGGTATCTAATAAAATAAATAATAAAAGCTGATACTAAACAACTTATACTTCCTAATTCCAGTAGCGTAAATGCTCTAGAAATCTTAATAACTGATTCTGAGCCTACTGTATGGTAGTAGAGCAAAGAGCACGCTAAACCAGCTGCAGCATAGATCATGGCCTGTAGCAGTGTTCGGCGACCTATCCGATCCTGATCAACAAAAGATAGTAGCAATACCAAAATCCCCGCGGGCATTATAAATCCTGGACGATTTAAACAAGCCAATATAATCAACGGAAATAACCACACAGCTTTTTGTTTTGCGATAACAACCATAAGAGCCGTAACAAGCATCAACTCCATCATCTCAGAACATGGAGTATGCATGTGATAGATCACTATCGGCTGAAGCAATAACATAAATGCAGCGCAACCAGCCTTTAATTTCGACCAACCAAAAGATCGTAATCCATAGAAAAATAGTGTCGCCGACATTAAGCCCAGAATACTCATTGCTCGAAAAACGGCAAACATACCACCCAGCCAATAGAGAAAAGCAATCCAAAGCGGTGTTACAGAATAGAAGTAGAAAGAAAATGCGCCATCATTATTAATTGGCACACCGGGAAAAGCCTCATCACGCCCAAAGATATCATTTACAAAAATCGATTTATCCAATTTCGCCATACTTTCGAAAACAGGAAGAGGAGTACGATCAAACCCATGATTGCCAAGATAGACACCCTGATTCATGTTCACACCAGGATCCCATCCACCAGCAAGCCACTCACTTACCGGCTGTAAAATAAGAAACAATGCAGCAACACTCAACCAAGCCACTACTTGTAGTGCCCTCACTTTTTTCATACCTTATCCTTTGTGTGGCGTTGCCTGTCCCCATGCAAGTGAACTCGCCTAAGCGGCGAGCGTCCCTTGCGGGAAGGATTGGCTGGGGACAGCCAACACTACAATATATACTATACTTTTACTCCGCCACTGACATTGGATATTCATTTTATAAAACTTTCCCTTTTCAACAGCATCCTGTAAATCCTGTAGATCCCGTCAAAAACTTTCCCTTTTCAACTTTCACTTTTCAATTAACTGCCCCGTCGGCCAGCACATTTTTAACAGTATCCAATACAGCTTGATCAGGATAAAAGTCTAGCTCAAACGATGGCACCTTAGAGCATATCTCCACAACTGCATCAGTAGCAGCTTCTACACTTGGTTCGTAATAAAAAGGAACAGCACTTGTTGCCAGAAGTTTTGCAACAGCAACAGTATCATCCAACCTACGAATTTTATTTTCTGACGCCTGCCCTAAATGAAAGATTGCTCGTAACGGAGCTGCAACAGGATCCACAGCTGGATTTTTTCCATGCCACGGAGCCGCACCAGCTAATACATCAGAGCCTCGACAAAAAGCAATAGCCCGATCATCATTAAGCAACTTCCCTTTGCCATATTTTTCCCAGATATCAGCAATAGTAGATTTTCCTATGCAGGACCGCCCACAAAACAAAAGAACGCCATCATCAGTCTGCACTACACTTGCATGCAGTAACACCGTCTTCATAATAGATAAACGATTAACAAAAACTACACGGTCAACTGGAGGCTGAAGAATCTCAGATGCAGAGGGGCCACTATTAATCCAAGAATATAGCGTACCATTACTAAAGTCGCAGTCCATCTTTGCGGCCACTTGCCACTCTCCGGAAAACACATTAAAGACATCTATCGTAATAGCATCATCAACACTAGCCATACGCCATGATGGACCTTCCCAGTAAATAGTATCTACTGTAGGTAGTGCTACTGGTAACTGCGACTCAACTTTATAATTGGCTGTTGTGGCGGCACTCAAGTCGTCAACCAAGAAAGGTTTGTATAGATCAGGAAGAATATGTTCAGACGCCCAACTAACAGAAAAGGAAGCATCTCCTATTCTTAAATCACACGACTTGTTTTTTTGCATCATAATGAAGGATCATAAGCCAACAATGGATTACCAAACTTATCCAGCACCTCACCGGCAGCAACATAAGCGCCATCTATACCAATAAGGTGATTACATGCCGCCATAGCAACAATGCGTTTATCCTCAAGCTGTACACGACGAATTTCTGGAATAATATAGTTTTTCTTACTCACGCTTAATAGTCCTTATTTTTTAATACCTCAACTAAACAGTAAATAATATCATATAACCGTTCTTACTCAAGAACGCATTTCATATTTATCGTAATCGCAATTAAGTAATTAACTCTATCTCGTCTTTTCATGCATCAAGTCACAAAAATAATCCACTACAGCTCCTGCTTCTCCAGTTTCCAGCATAGACAAAGCGTAACACGACAAACAACCTGACCGTGAAGAACAACCCAAGCAATTAGAGTCATCAGAAAGAGACCGCAACCTTATATCATGCATCTGCCTATTCCACTGCTCAGCTGTAGTTTCTAATATAGACTGCTGCATATCGCGCCATAAGATACATGGATGCATGTTGCCCTCCACATCAATATGAACTGTTTGCACTCCTGCCCCGCACTCAACTAATAGATCACTACCTGAATTTAGAGCAGATGATGCGCACTCATCTGATGATATATCTTCACCACCTTCTACACGCCAAAGTTCAGCAGCCTTTGCTGGTAACAACCTATAGGCAAGCGGACCAAGGCCACCATCAATAGTTGGAGAAATCATCATGTCAGAACGTAACTCTACCCCCATCTCTTCAGCCCATTTTTTCACATTTTCTAATTCTTTATAATTTTTAGTCATCACCGGAAATTTTAAGTGCAGATTGATACCAGCCCGATTAAGACACTCCACTCCTTTAATAAAAGCTTTATAAGATTTCGGAATTCCTGTTATAGATTCATAGGTTTTCTCGGTATAACCGTAAACCGAAACCTCTACACGTCGCGATGGATTATCTGCAAGAAAGCTAGCCAACTCATCATCCATCAATGTCGCATTTGTAAACAGTGTCAGCAGGAATCCGCGCTGCTTAGCCTCAATCCATAATTCTCGAAAATCAGGATGCGCCAATGGCTCACCACCAGTAATAACAAGTGCCAACACACCAGCATCCTTTAAAATATCAAGAATTTGTAAAGCAAGCTTCTTTGCAATATTACCACCACCAGATTCTCGGCGCGTCCCCAAAAAGCAGTGCACACACTCCAAGTTACATAATTCTGTAATATCCATAGAACAAGCTAGAGGGTAACTTTCTACCGAGGATCTATCTATCAGTGTAGACACATACTCTTCGCCACTTATATCCCGTAATGATGACTCCACAGGTACCATCTTAAATTTTAATCCTTTCAACGGCCTTTATTCCGACAAGATCACCCAACACCATATCAACATCAGCTTCCGCCTGAGATTCTGTTACTTCATACTCTTCCACTAACTGCGAAACTATTTTATCGCGAGTGCAGCCGGCGGCGGCGATCTTTGCCCATATAAATGCTGCAGTTTCATTAAGAACATAAATGCTATCAAGCGCCTCTTCCGAACTCACTACCGGTACCAGAATACAATCACCCCTCACCTGCCTTGCCACAACCTGACTATTCTGTTGATACTTAAACATCACCATGCATACCTTTCTTAACAGCAACTACTACAAAATCAATATTCATACATAACTCTATAAAATCTACAACCATTCAACCCATCCAAAGAGTTAGTATAATATCGAACTCCTTCAGCTGAATCTATATTTGTTTCTAATAGATGCCAGCCTGATGCGTCTAATAAATTACTGCTATACTGAATACTGTACCAACCGCCAGTAGAAGACTGCCAAGTAACCTGAAAATTATCGTTAGTAGCTAATATATCATTAACCCTGAAACATGAATTACTATCCATCGGCCCTGTGTTCAACAGCCATTCATTATTATTATTTACATCATCACCGTCTGGATCATCAGTAGCACTCCACAGCAGATTAGAAAATTGTTCCTGTTCCCATGCATCAGGCAATCCGTCCAGATCGGTATCAAGCATACTACCAGAAACCGCAGTATTGTATGTACCAGTAGTGAATTCAAACATTCCACTAATACGAACATAAGC
>DAOVUR010000131.1 GCA_030632465.1 bacterium
ACGCCGAACAACCACTAAAGAATGAACTTAGGGCAAAAGTCAGACAATTAGAGGCTGAATTTGCTACCTTCGGGTCTACCATGAGCAAGTGAGACATTTGTAATGCAAATGACGAATGCGTCGAATGGCGGAGGGAGTGGGATTCGAACCCACGGACAGTCTCCCGTCGCTGGTTTTCAAGACCAGTGCTTTCGTCCACTCAGCCATCCCTCCGTAATACTTTCCTACCCTACCTACAAAAATGGTTTTTCCCGTCGGGCGGCTCGCCGCCCAAGGGATCACTTAGTTTGGCTACGCCAAACTGACGTGACAAGACCAGTGCTTTCGTCCACTCAGCCATCCCTCCGAAGCGGTGTATAAAACCAAAATGCTCAAGATGAATCAAGCACTAACTATCTTTTTTCTAATTATTACTGATCTCATGCTCGCTTCCTCCAGCAATCTGATCTCCACATGGATAGCATCAGCAGGGAAAACTTCCTCAGCCCGCTCCGCCCACTCCACAGCAACAATACCTTCAGCCTCTAAATATTCATCAAATCCAAGAGCCAAAACCTCATCCGCACCACTCAAGCGATATAGATCCATATGACATAAATAACGACTGCCATGATACTCATTCACAATTGTAAATGTAGGACTAGTAACAGGCTGGTCAATCCCAAGCGCCATTGCCATCCCCTGTACAAAACAGGTTTTGCCAGCACCAAGATCACCATGTAGCGCCATAACCGAACGTTTCGGCAACTCACTCACCAACGCCGCAGCAATAGCCCACGTATCATCTACACTATTTGATATAATTTCCTGATCCCACTCAAATTTCAACATTAAACACCTAATCCGGAATATACGCCAACAGTCCCATTATAAAAAATCTTCCACATACCACTCAGCTGGTCATTGAGCGGAGCCGAAATGCCCAGCGTCACAACTTTATCTGATTCACCTCTTTACTTCGCAAGCAACTGCGCAAGCAACTGCCGCAACTCTTCTGCAAGATTTCGGTTTTCATAGCGTGCAATTCGCTCCCGTTGCCCCTTCAACACCGCCGCCCGTAATGGCGTATCAGAACTAAGCTCCCCCATCATCTCCGCAATAGCTTCATATTTCTTCTCTGCAAACAGTACCCCTGCGCCATCCATCGTCTCAGGCACCGCACATGACTCATACGCAAGTACAGGCACATCATGCACCATACCCTCGATCACAGGAATACAAAAGCCTTCATGCTCGCTCATGCAGAGGAAAAGATCCGATATTGAGTAGTATGCATTCAACTGATCCTGCGGTACCGACCCTGCAAAATAGACATTCTCCAAACCGAGTTCACGCGCCTGCGCCATAACTAGATAGTAATAACGCTCCACTCCAGCAAATGAGCCCACATGAATCAGCCGTGACGCTGGCTCAACATACTTATTATAATAGTAAAACGCCTGTACTAAATCCTCGATACACTTATTTGGAGCACAACGCCCCACAAAGAGTATATTCTTCAAACCATCATCAAACCGCTTAACAGCCCGCTTATTAACCGAATCTTTCAATTTCTCAAGATCAAGAACCAGCGGTAGCACACCAACCTCACCATACCCAGCAGCAACCAACTCATCAGCATTAAAACGACTATCAGCCAGAACCAAGTCTGCCACACCAGCCAACTCCTCAACATGACGCCTTCCATCGGCAAGGCTATACGCAGTAGATTTATTAATAAGATCAAAGTAGTGAGAAGGCGTTACATTATGATAGAGAATAATCTTTTTGCAGGGTAAGGTTTTAAATATCTCATTAACAACTGAGCCAATAGAAAGGTGAAGAATAACTATATCATCCTGCCCAATAATACTTGCAGCCAATGACACATCCACAGCTTCATTTCTTAATTGAGGCAATATACGTTTAGACTCACTAAAGATAGCTGACTCATAACCCCAATCACGAAATATAGCACGCATCACGCGCGCCTCATTACTAATAGCATCGCCACCACTAAATCCGGCAACAAACTGATGAATAGCTGTCATAATATATCTACTTCCCACCCTCTTTAAGTAGCGCTTCAACATCCACATCTTGCGCCTTAAGCTTGCGAATCAACTCACTATCACTCGGAGCACGCAACAAAGCCTTCGACCAAAACGATATAGCGGCAGAAATATCATCCAAAGCAAAATTAATATCACCCAGATGCCCAAGAATCTCAGCATGCCCCGACATAAGCCTATTAGCGCGAGTAACCTCTTTAAGCGCATTTTTATACTCTTTACGCTTATAATATATCCAGCCAAGCGTGTCAGCAAATGCGCCATTATCAGGCTCCAACTCAACCGCACGCTTTATATACTCAAGCGCCTTATCAAGCTCAATCCCCTGCTCTGCCCACATATACGATAGATGATTCAGGACATTCACGGCATCCGGATATACTTCTATACAGTTTTTTAAGACTCGCTGAGCTGCATAATTACGCCCTGCATCGTCGCACGCAGCCGCATAAGTAAGATAAAACTCAG
Organism: bacterium; assembly: GCA_030632465.1. Taxonomy (GTDB): domain Bacteria; phylum Verrucomicrobiota; class Kiritimatiellia; order UBA8416; family CAMZLY01; genus CAMZLY01. The sequence goes on from DAOVUR010000131.1 coordinate 2,520, forward strand.
GACTAAGCTCTTCATCCTTAGATTTCCCCGTAACATCCACAATTGCATCAAAAGTATTAATAAAGTCATCAATACGACCAGAATCTTTATACGCATACGCTAATGCCAATAGAAGTAATGGCTCACCTGGCAACTCTTCCACACCACGTTCTAACGTCTTTACGCTCTTCTTTGGACTCTCCTCAGCCTGCAAAATAGCCAGCCTTATGAATGAATCAGGTAGCGGTGATTCCTGCTTAGAAGCCAAATAGTAACTGCGCATAGCTTTCGATTTATCATCTAAACGACGATATATCTCACCAAGCAGATAGTTATACTGATGCGAGTTATCAGTGCTGTTTTTCACCAGAAACTCAAAACATGTCACTGCACGATTCAGTCTATCAGCAAGAATAAACTCACGGCCTTGATTGTGGCATATACCTAGGAAATCTTTTTTCTTACCGGTGTGGCGTATGCCATCCTTAAGAAACGATATTGCAGACTCATCATCATCCGTACGAAAAGAGACACCAGCCATAGCAGCATATAGAAATGCATTTGTCTGGTTTATACGGGTAGCATGTTTATATGCAGATAAAGCTTCCTTATGCTTGCCGGCAACTTCGCTAGCCCTAGCTAAGTCAACCCACGCAATAAAAGATTCTTCATTCTCCTCACAAAACTTCTGCAACCTCAATATGGCAAGATCAGGCTCCCCCCGCAGTAACGACTCTAAAGCAGCACGCGACTGAAGGCGATAGCTACTGGAATCAAAATTCGCAGCAGATACAAACTGAACTAATGCATTAGAAGATGAATTCTGCTGATAACCTTCAATCATAAGGCCTTGACCATAATGGGCCAAGGCCTTTGCAAAATCAACTTCCTCTGCATTCAACTCTGGTGCCCACATCGTCTTATCAACACGCTGTGACACACACCCAGTTAAAACCAGTATCAAGCATAGAATCCATGCCCGCATAATAATGGAAACCTCAATTTGAGTTATTTATTTTTATGACGATTAGCCTTAATACGCTTACGGTATTTATGCTTAGTCATCTTTTTTTGTCTTTTTTTCTTTATTGACCCCACGAGGTGTCTCCTTAATCTTTACTGTTACTTATCAAACATAGTACAATCTATTTTATAAATCGTGTAAATACTACGCTATTATCTTATTTAATGGTAGCTCTATTATGCCTTCAGCACCATTTTTCTTCAACTCAGGAATAATATCCCGTACAACAGCTTCGTCAACAACAGTCTCAACTGCTACCCACTCCTCTGTATTCAGCTTATTTACTGTCGGTGCATGTAGCGATGGCAGGATCGACGTAATCGCATCCAACTGCGCTGCCGCAACGTTTAACTTAAGCAAAACCTTACTTTCAGCCGCCAGCGCACCCTGTAACAACATAGCTAACTGCTCAATTTTTGTACGCTTCCACTTATCGCTCCATGCATCTTTATTTGCAATTAGGCGAGTTGTAGATTCCAGAACAACCTCGACAATACGAAGATTATTCGCTCTTAAAGAAGAACCAGTCTCCGTCAATTCGACAATAGCATCAACCAATTCAGGCGTCTTAACCTCTGTTGCACCCCAAGAAAACTCAACCTCAGCCTGCACACCATTCGCTTCTAGGTAGCGATTAGTAAGCCCTACTGCTTCAGTAGCAATACGCTTACCTTGTAAATCTTTTACTGATGTTATAGTTGAATCCTCAGGAACAGCCAATACCCACTTAACAGGACGAAACCCCTGTTTGCCATAAACCAACTCTGTTATCTCTTCAACATCAGAGCCATTTTCAGCAATCCAGTCATGCCCAGTAATACCTGCATCCAACATACCAAGCTCAACATAACGACTTATCTCCTGTGCACGAATCAATCTCGCATCAATAGTAGGGTCGTCAACACGTGGAATATATGATCGTGATCCAGAATCTATACGGAATCCAGCCTTCTTCATCATACCAAATGTAGCTTCTTGCAAACTACCTTTTGGTAAACCTAAAACCAATTTATTCATACTAAATTTCACCTTTTTAATCTGTTTTCATAAATAAAGCCGGTCATAATATGCGATAGATACCGATACGTCCATATCAAAATGCACCTATTATGATATTTTTTACTTACCACGCACTACTTTTCCCACCGCTCGAATAGCATCAGGGTATGCCTTATGCTCCTCAACCTGTATACGCGCATGTAACGATTCCGCCGTGTCATCCTCAAGAACGGGCACAGAGCGCTGAACAATAATAGGGCCAGTATCAATCCCTGCATCAACAAAATGAACAGTACAGCCAGCAATCTTAACACCATAATCCAACGCCTGCTTCCAGCTATCTATACCAGGAAACGCCGGTAATAGTGCAGGATGTATATTAAGAATACGCTGCGGAAATGCATCCAACAGCCCCTGCTTAACAATCCGTATAAAGCCAGCCAATACAATCACCTCAACATCATACTTGCGTAACTCAGCAAGATACTCCTCTTCAGCTACACCATCTAACTTCGTCTTATAAGGAGCCGCACTCATAAACTTAGCAGGGATACCATATTGCGCAGCACGCTCAAGAATATACGCACCCTCCACATCAGCGATAACACATACAATCTCTGCATTCAAAGAACCATCATCTATTGCATCAATAATAGATTGACAATTACTGCCAGATCCTGAACCAAGAACTGCTATACGAAGCGGTGCGTTCTTATCTTTATCACCTTCTACCATACCTCAAAACCCCTACTGAAAATTGCTATATACTCAACCCAAAAGAGCCACATTTATACCATGCAAAATTAATTCTGACAAATTATATTATAAAATATTGATACAGGCTTGACATTATTTTTCAATAAGCTATCTTACTCGCTCTTGTTTCAACAAGAACGACATGAAGGGCGATTAGCTCAGTTGGCTAGAGCGCCACGTTTACACCGTGGATGTCACAGGTTCGAGTCCTGTATCGCCCACCAGCCTTCGCTCGAAGCGAAGCAAAGAGGGAAGGCTGTCCGCCGTAATCATACCGAGTTTCACGAGGTATGCGAAGGAGGACTTGTTGGCTCAACACCATTAACAGGGGCAGTCCATATATTTAAGAGCACATTACTCTAACCCTAAGTCTATAGTTTTCAAAATTCCTGAATCCAAAGGCTCTTCTTGATATCACTTCCATCTTA
>DAOVUR010000009.1 GCA_030632465.1 bacterium
GAGATATCAGCACTTGGGCTGCAAAATATAATCCTAGATTCAGTACAGCCAGGAAATGCTAGCGAGTCTACACAGAACTCAAAACGCAGCATTCTAAGCTACGGTATAACCCAAAAAGATGTAGCACAGATCAAAGCCTCCTGTGGCAACGCAACATTCTCTATTGCGCACCTGATAAAGCATAAGGTCTATCTCGGTAGCAAACGTATTGATGCAAAAACTTTTGGTGTTCCACCAAACTATTTTGAACTCTTCGATACTAAATTAGAAAGCGGCCGACTCATCTCCGCCATTGATAATATGCATGCAAAACCTGTTGCTGTAGTCAGTAGCACAGTTGCAGAAGCAATCAGAGCAACTGGCAGACACCTACCACTATCCATCAAAATCGGCAGTAAATACATCGACATAATCGGTGTAATAGATATACGAGGCAGACAAGGTGATCTCTTTATTATGATGCCGTACAATACAGCACGCAACACATACGGTTCGATAACCATGAAACGTGAAGCTGGCAATATGGAGTTCACACGTAACGATATCGGGCAGATGGTCATTAGTGTCCAAGATGAAAATAGCATTCCGCAGACAACCAGAATTGTTCGCCGGATAATAGAGACCAACCACGAAGAATCAGACGTAGAGATCTCTGTACCGCTCGACATTCTACACAGTAAGCAGCAGACACAGCGCATCTTTAACATGGTACTACTATGCATTGCCGGCATATCACTACTTGTTGGTGGTATTGGTGTAATGAATATTATGCTAGCAATTGTAACAGAACGTATTCAAGAAATTGGACTTAGACGCGCGGTTGGTGCCAGAAAAATTGATATACTTTTACAGTTCCTTACCGAGACAGTAGTGCTATGCACACTAGGAGGCATCATCGGCTGCATCTTGGGAGTTGTTGCCATTATTATTGCCGCACATCTAACGGGCTGGCCAGTGATCATAACCATGTCATCCATACTACTATCACTCTGCGTATCCTGGAGCGTCGGCCTGCTATTCGGAATAACCCCAGCTATCCGCGCCTCCAAAATGGACCCCGTAACCGCACTCCGTTACGAATAACGCACTGAAAAAAAGTCCTCAGTAAAAAAATAACAGTTCATACTTTTTTAGAGCGCACAGTTTTCAACCTTCATCCAGTAAATCCTGTAGATCCTGTCAAAACTTTTCCAGAGCGCACCGCCTTCATCGTTCATCGTTCATCCTTCATCGTTCCATTCCTACTCTTTCCGCGTAATCTTAGCGCCAAGCTGCTTAAAGCGTTGCACTACTTTCTCGTAACCACGGTCAATAGCCTCAGCATTTTCTATAACGCTTACGCCATCCGCACAGAGCGCGGCAATAAGAAGTGCAATACCAGCTCTAATATCAGGACTAGACATTCTGCTCGCATGCAACTGACATGGCCCAGAAACAATTACTCGATGCGGATCACATTGCACAATCCGCGCCCCCATCTCGATCAGACGATCAACAAAGTACATTCTGCTTTCAAACATCTTCTCGAAAAAGAGCACCGTTCCGTTTGCCTGCGTCGCAAGCACAATAGCAATACTCATCATATCAGACGGAAAATTTGGCCACGGTCCATCTTCGATCTTAGGAATCGCACAACCAAAATCATTACAAACAGCAAGCTCTTTAGAAGACTCCAGATGGCACACTCCATCAGTAATAGTCCAGTTCAAACCTAACTTACCAAATGGACGTGTTAAAGCATCAAACTGATCCTCAGCAACATTCTTAATATCTATAGAACCACCAGTTGCAGCAGCGGCAACCAGATAGCTAATAGAGTCAATACAGTCAGATTCAATTCTATGCTTAGCACCATGTAGCGCCTCAACACCCTCTATCCGTAAATAGTTTGTTCCAATATTACTAATACTGGCACCCATCTTATTCAATAACTCACAGAGATCCTGAACATGCGGCTCGCAAGCGGCATTAAAAATAGTCGTTGTACCTTCCGCCAACACTGCCGCCATGATAATATTTTCTGTCGCAGTAACACTAGCTTCATCAAGCAAAAGCCGAGCACCCTTTAACTTCTTGGCACTAAACTCATAAGCCTGATCAGCCGTAACAGTAGCACCAAGTTTTATCAACCCTTCAAAATGAGTATCAAGTCTACGCCGCCCTATTACATCACCACCAGGAGGGAAAATCACAGCCTTACCATATCGAGCTAACATGGGCCCTGCAAAAAGAATCGATGACCGAACCTTCTTGCACAGCTTCTGACTAAGCTTGCGCTTTCTAACACCTTTAGCAGCAAGAGTAACCGTATGCCCACTAAGCTCAACACCAACACCAAGATCCTCAAGGATATCGAGCATCGTCAAAACATCATTAATCAGAGGTAGGTTCTGTAATACAACCGGCTCAGACGTAAGCATACAGGCCGCCAACATAGGTAACGCAGCATTCTTATTCCCCGGCGATACATGAGTTCCACTAAGTGGAGTTCCACCCTCTATAATAAAACGAGCCATAATATTTTTCCTGGTTAGTAGCTACCTATCTCTGAGAGGTAGCATTAAGTGCGTCACCTCTCGGAGATAGGTGACTACTGCTATAATGAATATCCATACTGTAGGGCGGGAACGGTTGAAGACCTTCCCGCCACAGAGCGCACCGCTTCCAGTCCTCCGACTTCCGTCCTCTGTCTTCTACATTCCGCGAATGACACTAACAACATTCTCTACAGTAAAGCCAAATTCTTTTTCTAGCACTTTATATGGACCAGATTTTCCGTAACCATCCATACCGATAACCTTACCTTCAGCGCCAATATATTTTTCCCAGCCATAAGGTGTAGCAGCTTCAACAGCAAGACGTTTCTTACAGCTCGGAGGAAGCACAGAATCACGATACTCTTTGGACTGAGCATCAAACATTTCCAGACATGGCATACTAACCACGCGGATATTCATATCTGAAGCAACTTCCTTAGCGGCATTCAATGATAGGTTCACTTCTGACCCAGTTGCCATAACAACCATGTCAGGCTCACCTTCACCACTCTGCCAAAGGGTATAAGCACCCTTCTCAAGTTCTGATGCTGCAGGATAGACATTACGGTCAAGCACATCAAGATCCTGACGTGTGAGCAACAGTAGTGTTGGTCCAGTATTATTCTTCAGTGCAGCAACCCATGCGGCGCCAGTTTCAGTCGGATCAGCAGGACGAATAACAGTAACATTCGGCATACAGCGCAAACTAGGAATCTGCTCAACAGGCTCATGTGTAGGTCCATCTTCACCAACATAGAAACTATCATGTGTGAATACATAGATCACAGGCAAGTTCATCAATGCGGCAAGACGTAGAGTCGGACGCACATAATCAGAGAAAACAAAGAAGGTTGCACCATAAACACGGAACCCACCATGCACAGCCATACCATTTAGGATTGCGCCCATTGCAAGTTCGCGAATACCGAAATGCAGATTACGTCCACCAAAACTATTAGGACCAACAGAACCTTCGCCATTAATAAACGTCTTTGTACTTGGCGCCAAATCAGCAGCACCACCAACAAGCTGAGGAACAGCCTTTGCCAATGCCTGAATAACAGTTCCTGATGCAGCACGAGTAGCAGTTGCTTTTTCAAATACAGGTAGATACGACTCTATATCAGCAGGAATCTCATTATTAGCAAATAGATCCCATTTTGCACGCCATTCAGTATTAGCAGCAGAATATGCCTTTAGCTCCTTCGCCCACTTATTAGCTTTACGCTTGAGACTCTTGTGCTGAGTTGCAAAAAGCGTATAAACTTCTTCAGGAACATAGAATGACTTATCTGCTGGTAATCCGATATTGCTCTTCGTTGCGGCAACTTCATCAGCGCCTAATGGTGCACCATGTACGTCAGCAGTGTCATGAAGATTAGGACTACCCTGTCCGATATGAGAATTACATACAATCAAAGAAGGGCGATTTTTCTCACGTTTAACTTTGCGGATAGCCTTATCAATCTGATCAAAATCATGCGCGTCAATCTCAATAACATTCCAGTTATAACTTTGGAAACGTTTCTTTACATCATCACTATAGGCAAGATCCGTTGAGCCTTCGATAGTGATACGATTGCTATCGTAGAAAAGCACAAGTTTATTGAGGCCCAGATGCCCAGCAAGCGAACACGCTTCATGACTGATACCTTCCATCATATCACCATCACCACAGATGGCGTATGAATAATGATCCACAGGAGTGTAATCATCAGCATTAACACGTTCAGCCAGCATCTGCTCAGCCATTGCCATACCAACAGCATTAGCAAGCCCCTGCCCTAAAGGTCCAGTAGTTGTTTCAACACCATCAGTATGCATATACTCAGGATGCCCAGGAGTTAAGCTGTTAAGCTGACGAAATTGAGCAAGCTCCTCAAGAGGAAGATCATAACCAGCAAGATGAAGCAGGCTATAAAGAAGAGTAGAACCATGTCCACCAGAAAGAACAAAACGATCACGATCAGCCCACTTCGACTGCGACGGACAATGCTTAAGATGTTTCAACCATAAAACAGCAGCCACATCAGCCATACCCATAGGCATTCCAGGATGACCAGAATTTGCTGCCTGCACACTATCGATAGCCAAACCACGAATAACATTAGCAGCTAACGCGAACTCTTCATTTGATACTTTACCCATTATAATTCTCCTTATATATCAGTTTTAACCAAAAGTCTTTTAAATACTCATAATTCATTAATAATTAATAACTAACCATTAACAACTCACAATATATGCCTTTTAATCTAAAAAAAGTCAATCTTAACCCGTATTTCACAAAATAAAATCCGCGCAGAAATGGAGGGAACAGTTGAAGAACTTCCCGCCAAAACAACCATTTATCGTACGTACCACAGCTTAAAACATCATGAATAGTATTTACATATGCGTAAAAAAGGTGTAGATTTGTGCCAATAAAGACTCTGTATTTCGCATGATCGTAAGAGATCACTATTTTAATATTAAATGGAGAATACTTATGTTGATTACTACATTCCAACCGCTAGCTGTGATTCCTACTGTTGTTCCTACTCTTATGTCTGTGATTGGACCCATTGTAATGGTTGCACTTTTTACGTTCCTGGTCGCCATCCCTAAAACATTCCTGATGCTCTCCTACTGGCTATGGGCACAACATGCACCAAAATCACTACGCTCTAGATCAATAGATGGCGTTAAAGGGAATATGTTTGAGGGTGTTGCACTTAAACAGTTTAATGATAGATATGTTTTCTCTATCCCTGAACAAGCTAACTGGAAAGATTATGTTACTGGTTTCTTTAATGAGCGTGGCGCGAAACTTGAGGATGATGGAAAAATGCTTACCTTCTCACGCGGCAATAAATTCTGTACTTATTTTCTTCCTCACATCATACCTTGGCGTGAAAAAGATTTTATCCAGAAAATAACAGTACGCACTACGAGAAGTATTAAAGGACAAATCACTGTTACAGTCCATTATGTTGTTGATACCCTCTGCATGTTACGAATCCAGCCAGCTGGCCTGCATAGTGAAGTTGGCGCACTCTATCAAGAACTAAAGGCTGTTGCGTAGCTGAATGCGTGAATGTGCTGGATTGAAAAACCCATGTTATTCTCCCACACCCCATACTCATGCAAACATCAACTACTGTGCAGGGTTGTAGTACTGCATTGTCTCCGGCATGAATTTTCGCAATTGCCTAATCCGTTTTTTGTCGGAAGGATGCGTGCTCAGAAATGCTGGCATTACACCATTTTTTTCGGCCGCCATGCGTTGCCAAAACTCCACAGCAACCTGCGGGTTATAACCAGCCATAGCCATAAAAATCAAACCCATCTGGTCTGCCTCGGTTTCATGTAGACGCGAGTATGGCAAGATTGCCGCCAGCTCCCCACCTAAACCATAGGCTACAAGATACGCATCACGATACTCTGAATCTTCTGCCAGTTCCGACACCGCAACAGCGCCTCCAATTAAAAGTAACTGCTGACTAAGACGCTCGGCCCCATGCCCAGCAACAGCATGCGCGATCTCATGCCCCATCACAACTGCGACCCCAGCATCATCTTGGGTATAGGGCAAAATCCCTGTATAAAACATAACCTTCCCGCCCGGCATACACCAAGCATTCTGCTGTTCGTTCTCTATAAGATTGAACTCCCAGTTCAATTGTGATGCTAGATCACCATAACCATGTTGGCGCAAATATTTCTCAGTTGCAGCAGATACTCTCTTTCCCACGCGCTGAATCTGCACAACTTTATCTTTATCTGTTGATAATGGTCCCTTTTTTACTACTGCCCGATAGGCGGTCGCGCTTTGTGCTGCAATATGCGACTTAGGCACTAGCATAACCTGTTTGCGCCCTGTAATAGGAACTGTTGCGCACCCGGTAAATAAAAATAATACAGCTACTAATAGTAAGAATATCTTTGTGAGCTTTATAATGACAACCTCCTAAAGTGCAGAAACAATAATGGCCAAACGATCTTGACGATTCACAAATGGATGAAATGATGCCATATCAACATCGCAATCTGGACGACTAACACCAAACAACTTTAAATATCCATCAACAGGAGCTCGTATAATAGTTGTCTCCAACGAACTATCTGACAGGATAATACCTAATGGCTGATCTTTGCTAACTGCCTCACCAAGCTTCAGCGGCTCCCGCATCAAAAGGCCGGCAACTGGCGCAAGAACTTCATGGGCCGTTGATCTATCTGAGAATATCACTGGCGCGGAACCTTTTGTCTTAACCTCTTCGCTACTCATTCCTATTGCATAAACCATATTTCTAATGACATTAAGAGCAAGCGATACCTGTTCCTCATCAAGACTATACTGACCTGCCGATTCATAAGTGATCCCCATGCGCATACTGGTACAGAATTTTCCAGCTAATGTATCTTCTGAAATCGGACGCATATCAATAAACTGCACACCAAGCTTCTGAGCTAACTCACGATGCTTAGGCACGCCATGCAGTAAAATTGCTGGTGCATTATGTTTTTGCCAAGCATGCAAATCGAGCAGATGAGTAGCAGTTCTACCGCACTCCTCATAAATTGCAGTTGCAATGCGTTTGGTGCTATTACCTTTTTTGTCACCCGACCAAGTGCGGTTCATATTATGACCTCGATCATCGCCATACTCTTGCCCTACCCGCATCTTAACATGCGGTCTATGCTTACGAATTGCCGGAAGATTACAAAATGGAACGGCTATCACCTTGCCAGATGTAACAGACTCCGCATGTTCATTAATAAAACGATATATAGCAGCTGAACCTTGCACTTCATTACCATGCTGTGCCGCAGTCACCAGCAGTACTGGCCCCGGCTTGCCTGAATCAATTGTCCAGACAGGTATTAGCAACTTCCTAAAGAAGGATCGCTTTATTGTAATTTTACTAATTGATATATTGCTCATCCATCCCTTTCAACAAAAAGAGTCCCAGCCTACGGTCCTCAGTAAAAACCTTTCCCGCACAGTTTTTTCACCTTCACGGCTGGAAGGATTCGCTCCGCTCAACCGTTCCAGCCCTACAATTCCCTCTATCTAGCCCACCAAACAACTGTAGGGCGGGAACGGTTGTAGACCTTCCCGCCACATAGCGCACCGTTTTCACCCTTCATCCTTTTCCTATAGCGCACAGTAGAGCGATTCGTGCATTCGTGGCAATCCCTTTCGTAAAGCGCACAGTTTTCAACCTTCATCCAGTAAATCCTGTAGATCCTATCAAAACTTTTTTAGAGCGCACAGTTTTCAACTGTAGACCGTAGACCGTGGACCGTAGACCTTTTCCCTATAGCGCACCGCTTTACTTTTTATAATTGTCTTATCTGCATATTAGTAATACTCTATGAGCAAATCAATCTAAATAGATTAAAACAGACAACCACAAAGGACTTCCGCAATGAAAAATGATTTTATTATAAAAGAGCTAGGCATCAAGTCTCATAAGTCCCCTTTAAGAGTACGGTCATGGGCACAAGAAGATGTACGTATTCTCATTGATGCAGCTATATCTAGTGATGATGTTGATAAGAAACTAGATACACTTGAAGTATCTGGACCGCACCGCCGAATATTCTTCGATCCAGCTGATACGCGTGTAGCTATCGTAACCTGTGGCGGACTATGCCCAGGACTGAACGATGTGATCAGGGCAACCACCATGGTCTTCTGGCATCGCTATGGCGTTAAAGATATCTTGGGCATACGTTATGGCTACGAGGGACTGGTGGAATCTTACGGACACGAACCTATAAAGCTTACACCTGAGGTTGTAGAAGATATCCATCAAAAAGGCGGAACCATTCTTGGCTCATCGCGTGGTCAACAAGACACTGGTGAGATTGTTGATTATCTTGAAGCCAACAATATCAATATACTTTTCACCGTTGGTGGCGACGGCACACAACGTGCCGCAATGGAGATTGCAGATGAAGTTGAAAAACGCAAACTACCAATCTCTGTAATCGGCATTCCAAAAACAATAGATAATGATGTTGCATTTACCGAACGCACCTTCGGCTTCGAAACTGCCGTGGCACTTTGTCAAACTCCAATCACATGTGCGCATATGGAAGCAAAAGCCGTACGTAACGGCGTGGGACTCGTTAAGCTTATGGGGCGCGATGCAGGATTTGTAGCCGCCTATGCGACTCTGGCATCCAGCGACGTGAACCTACTGCTTATTCCGGAAATAGATTTCACCTTAGAAAAGGTAATGGAATTCCTTGAAACAAGACTAGAGAATAAAAACCATGCGGTAATAATTGTTGCTGAAGGTGCAGGAAAAGATATATTACCATCAGAAGGAAAAGATAAGTCTGGCAATGTTAAATTTGGTGATATTGGCATCTTCCTTAAGGACGAGATAAAGAAACATTTCAAGTCCAAGCAGAAAGAGATAAATGTAAAATATATCGATCCATCATATATCATTCGTAGTGCACCTGCTAATGCTAATGACTCCGTCTTCTGCTTCCAGCTAGCAGGCAATGCTGTACATGCTGCTATGGCCGGCAAGACCGCTATGGTTGTTGGGCTCTGGAATGGTCAATATGTAAATGTACCAATGGAAAGAACCGTTTCCAGTCGCAAAACAGTAGACCTCGGCGGCCACCTTGCTACCAACCTCCTAGATAATACCGGGCAACCGAAATTAGTTTAGCAAAATAAAGCCAGAAACATAATAGATATGAAAAAACAGAATATTATTATTGTGCTACTACTTATAACAGCAGTGATAGCTGTGTTAGGGCTTAAGAGTAAAAAGCAACAATTAGCGCAAGCACAAATAAACACTCAAGACATCAGCTCGCATACCACTCTTAATATACCAAAACTGCTTGAACTAGGATCAGTAACGTGCAAACCATGCAAAATGATGGCACCAATCCTAGAGGAGCTAAAAACAACCTATGCAGGAAAGTTAAATGTAGAATTCATTGATACTATCATGCACAGAAATGCTACAGCAAAATATAACATCCGCATTATTCCCACACAAATCTTCTTTGATGAAAATGGTAAAGAGCTATTTAGACATGAAGGCTTCTTTGCCAAAGAAGACATTCTGGCAAAATGGAAAAAGCTAGGATACAACCTATAGCTGTTAATAAACATCAATCGTAAATTAGATTCCGCGAGTCTCTAGGAAATCCGTAATCATAATCAAAAATTGAATATATAAAATGGAACAAATTTTTACACACTTAACTCATGCTGTTAATGGCACACCGCTTATAGCACTAAGCGCAGCACTTATATGGGGTATACTCAGCCTCCTGCTCAGCCCATGTCACCTTGCCAGCATTCCGCTTATTATAGGATTTATTGATGATCAAGGTAGAACTAGCACTATGCGGGCATTCCTAAGCTCACTGCTATTTTCGGCCGGAATTCTACTCACCATTGCAATCATAGGCGTGATCACTGCGGCAGCCGGAAGAATGATTGGGGATATAGGGCAGTACGGTAACTATATTGTAGCTCTTGTATTCTTTATAGTCGGACTACATCTATTAGGGGTGATTCCATCGCCATGGAGTAGTCCTGAAAAGATCGGCATAAAGCGTAAAGGTTTCTTTGCCGCCTTTTTATTAGGTCTTATTTTCGGGATAGCACTTGGTCCATGCACCTTCGCTTATATGGCACCAATACTAAGCATAACCTTCAAACTAAGTGCAGAACAGCCGATATATGCAAGCAGCTTGCTGATCATCTACGGTATTGGCCACTGCCTAGTAATTATCATTGCCGGTACCGCAACCGAATTAGTACAAAAATACCTACACTGGAATGAAACTTCTAAAGGCTCATTAATTCTCAAGAGAATATGCGGCATCCTCATTATCCTTGGCGGCTTATACATGCTATATATCGCATGACCATGTCATTTTTCGTTAATTAGGCAAGTGGGAGATAAGGTATCGCATTTATAGGCAACTTTAGCTCATAAAACTGCTATTTATCTTTCTTTCGTACATTTCGCGTATTTCGTAGTTAACAATATTTACTATAGCGCACCGCTTTATTCGCCGAGTTCCTCATTCGTTGCTCAAATTTTTCTATTGACTTCCATACCTTATATATTCTATATTTCGCCATGTAACGAAACACAGGAGAGATCATGTTTGATTTTATGACAGCGACAAAAGCGATATCTGACCATAACAGAGTCAGGATCCTATCAATTCTTCAGGAACGTGAACTATGTGTATGCCAGATTATCAAGATGCTTAAGCTGGCACCATCCACAGTATCCAAACATCTATTTATTCTTCGTCAGGCACGCCTTATCGAAGACCGAAAAGAAGGACGATGGATGCACTATCGTCTACCTGACAATCCTACTGATCTTACAGAAAATATACTCGCACTAATACAAGACTCGCTTAAAAACGATGAGCAGATAGAGAGTGATAATAAACTTATTAAAGAGATCCTTTCTGTAAGTAAGGAGGAATTATGCCAAACCCAAAACTAAAGATTCTTTTTCTCTGCACTGGTAATTCCTGTCGCAGTCAGATGGCAGAAGGATTAGCCCGCGCTTTTAAAAGTGATATTATCGAAGCCTACTCTGCCGGTATCGAGACTCACGGACTGAACCCCAATGCCGTAAAAGTTATGGCCGAGATTGAGATAGATATTTCAAATCATAAATCAGAATGCGTTGATGATTTATTAGATATCGATTTCGACTATGTTGTCACCGTCTGCGGACACGCACACGAAACCTGCCCTATTTTTCCAGGCAAAGCCAAAGTAATCCACGTCGGCTTCGACGACCCGCCAGCTCTCGCAAAACAACTAGCAGAACATGGCGCAAGCAAAGATGAGCAACTGGAGTGCTACCGCCGTGTCCGTGATGAGATCCGTACTTTCGTTGAGAATCTTCCCGCCCCCTTAGGTAGCGCAATCTATCCAAAATAGATACGTTCATAAAATAATAAGAGAAACCGATAATGAACAAGAAACAAAAACAGAATTCCGGCATAAGCTTTTTCGAGAAGTATCTAACCATCTGGGTAGCTCTTTGTATGGGTGCTGGTATCCTGATCGGAAAATTCATTCCTGCAATTCCTACAATGCTTGGCAAACTAGAATATGCAAAAGTTTCAATTCCCGTGGCAGTCTTAATTTGGCTCATGATCTATCCAATGATGATGAAGGTGGATTTCAAGAGTGTGAAAAATGTGGGTGAAAATCCTAAAGGGCTCTTTATCACCTGGATTACCAACTGGTTAATTAAACCTTTCACAATGTTCGGAATCGCTTGGTTATTCTTTTACGTCATCTTCAAAAACCTTATTCCAGCAGACTTAGCAAAAGACTACTTAGCCGGTGCCGTACTACTAGGAGCAGCACCATGCACAGCAATGGTATTTGTATGGAGTCATCTAACCAAAGGGGATCCAGCCTATACTGTGATACAAGTTGCCACTAACGATCTAATAATACTATTTGCTTTTGTACCAATAGTTAAATTCCTTCTCGGTATTAATGATGTCTTTGTTCCTTGGGACACTCTATTTCTATCGGTGGCTCTCTTTGTAGTTGTTCCATTAATAGGCGGTGCTGTAACGCGAGGACACATGATTAAAACAAAAGGTGAAAGCTATTTTAAAAATACTTTTCTGCCGAAATTCGACAACATAACCATTATCGGTTTATTGCTTACTCTAGTCATTATTTTCTCTTTTCAGGGGAAAACTATTCTAGACAATCCTCTACATATTGGCCTGATTGCCATTCCTCTTATCATACAGACCGTACTTATATTTTTCATTGCTTACCTAGCCGCCAGAGCATTCAAGCTACCGCATAATGTAGCCGCGCCAGCAGGCATGATCGGCGCCTCCAACTTTTTTGAACTAGCCGTAGCAGTTGCTATTGCACTGTTTGGTACCACATCACCAGTTGCCCTTGCTACCATTGTTGGAGTATTGGTAGAGGTTCCTGTCATGCTACTGCTAGTAGGATTTGCAAACCGAACAACTGACTGGTTTCAAAGAAATTAACTGAAGTATAACAAAAAACTAATAACCATCCGAACGGCACCGTAGAGTAAGAAACCATGTTGCTCCTGCCTGTCGTGAGCATGCCAAATCGGTTAACCCAGTCTAAGATCTTTCTTTGACTACATAAACAGGACTGCTCCAAGCAATATGTCCATCCTGTTGCATTACTTTTATGTAAATTGGATTATCCATATCTCTCAACTCTTCTAATGCAAAACTAAAATCAAATTTACAATCGCTTTTTCGAGGCAGGCGATAAATTTCCAACTGTTTCATCAACCCACCCGCACTATACACTAAGCTCTCTAAACCAACTGACGTTAACTCCACATCACAATCAATCTGATTAGTTCTTACTTGCAAGTTACCGATGGTAGAATTTTCTAGCTCAACAATTAACCCAGCGATGCCACCTGTGGTTATGGATTCCCAATATATTTCATCGGGCTCGGCCTGATTTGGCTGAGAATCAGGATTCCAGAAATTCACTGGTCTAAAGGACTTTATTTTGTTGCCGTGAGTTTTTAGTACACCATCCCAACTGCTGATTCTATCACGCCCCTTCACTTCTGCGCCTGACCAGATGATTTTTATCTCATTACCTAAATCGGCTTTATTATAAGGACGCATTATCTTGATGACTTCAGATCCATTGTGGATTTCCACATAATCGATCGGAGCTGTACCGCTAATTTCCACATTCAATGTAGCAGCTTGAGCCTCTATAACATCACCCATGATAGCTTTTCGTCCGTCTTCTGTAATAATCTCGAGATTCATCAGGAGCCGGTTACCGGTAGTCGCATAAAAATGCCTATCTTTCATCGCCGTAAAAATGCTATCTCGATCAAGTGTTTCTGCCAACACACAGGTCAGACCACCATAAGAACCGAATTTATTTGCTCCCGGATAGCTTGCGCCAGGACGGCATTTATGTCCATCTGAGTTAGCACAAATACCTATGCGATAACCGTGTTTAAAAGCATCATCAACAAGCCACTCAAAAGTCCCCCAAGCTGAATGTATTTCCATAGCTACTTCAATATCATCTGTATGCATCGCGACATCAGCATAACGACCACCAACATGCGCAAATGCGAATGACTCTGGAGCTTTCAAGCGCTTAAACAAATCATTGGCAGTCGGTGCTACTGGGTATTTAGAATATTCGTCAGGAAGAAGATCATGACTACTACGGTAAATGGGGCCGCCTTCCTCTTTATGGTAAACATTTCGATCCCCGCCCAGCGGAGTGTTTCCGCTCCATTCATAACCAGGAAAGCATACGAATCTACCAGGCTCATTATATCCCTTGGTTGTCTGATTGATTTTATCCCAAAACTCATCAGTGACCTGAAAATCATTACCTTGATGAGCGGCAATATCTACCATTGAGTAATCTCGAGCATAACTAAAATACTCGTCAACCGAATTAGTACCAATAGTTTCTTCGCTTTGACCATGGAATTCCGCCCACCAATGCGAAATGGTAGAGACTTCATTCCATACATTAATAGGATTGGATACAGCCTTTAGTCCAGTATCTTGATCCACGCATTCCACCGTGTGAATACCACATTCTTTCAAGCCGGACTGTGCGCAGGCAATTGCTTTATCAACAGCATTTCCCCAGCGGTCTTCCAAACGCAGATAGGCGGTGAATGCAATGTTTTTTTGAACTTGGCTGGGTGCCACACAAACAGCTTTAACAGCTTTACCTGAAACGATTTTTATAGTAGGAGAATCTGGAAGTTCCTTGAATTGATATGTAGCGAATGGATCGACCAGAGTCTTGAATTCAAAAGTATCTTCACAAAAAGTCTGTATGCGCCAGCCGGGTGAGCCCTGTGATGTATCTCCAAAGACCACCTCAAGCTTGTCACCTACATCAAGGAACCCACCTCTGATTTTAAGGTAGAGAGCCTTTCCCCAGGGACGCGTATTCCCTTTGGGGTCCCAGCGTGGCTCTATGCGGCAATCTGCCTCTGTTGAAACAGAACAAAAATTGGCTTTTGAAGGATCATCAAATTGCGGCGTACCGAAGTCTCCAGCAAAACGGAAAACAATCTTAATGTAACCGCTGTCGTCTATTGCGTGCCCAGCTTGAAAGCTGTAAACAATCGTTTGAAGTGATCCCGCCTCAAGCGGCTGGTCAATCTTAATACTTGCTTTTCCTATGTTCATTTTCTAAGTCCTTTCGGGAATGCCCCATTGTTTATGCCTTACCAGCGTCTTTCACCCTTATCACTTTACTATTCCACCTTCAAGAGCGCACCGTCAACAATAGCCCACACCCCTACCTTATCCTGTAAATCCTGTAGATCCTGTCAAAACCTTTTCCCAGAGCGCACCGCTTTTTAACCGTAGACCGTAGACCGTAGACTGTAGACCTTTTCCCCTATAGCGCACCGCCTACATCGTCCATCGCTCATCATTCATCGTTCATCGTTCATCGTTCATCATTCATCGTTCCTTCTCATACTGCTGCAGAGCCCGTTTTAATTTCTCACGTGCCTCGTCCGCTAAACTTTTTGGTGAGACGATCTTGGCATGTTCACCCCAAGACATAACCCATTCCAGCACGTGGTCTTTATGTGTAGTTTCATGTGGACTAGAAAAGATAATAGTTCCATCTCTATTCTCCTTGATCCGCTGCCCACCATCCCACGTCCGCTCCTTAATATATGGTGCACAATAAGCATCAAACTCTACACGAAGATTATATGGCTTTCCCTCCCGCATAACCCCCATTGTGCCAATATATTCTGAAATATCGAAACCATCCGGCATAGAAAAAGTTGCCTGCAATTTCTCTGCATATTCAATACGATTAATGGCAAACATCTTTATGCCGCCCTTGCTCTTATCTCGTGGATGATCATAACATAGTAGATACCAGTCCCCTTCTCGACCAAGTAGATGATACGGATCAACCGTTCTTACTGTCAGGTCAGAATCTTGAAGCTTACGATGCTTGATCAAGAGCCTTTGATTTCTATATAGCGCCTTACTTACAGTTTCCCATACATGCACATCATTCTCACGTAACGGTGATTCCACAAAGCTTATACGAACATTATTCATCCACGCAGGATCTACCGTTACCTTAGCTGGAAACAGAGTCTGTATTTTTTCAAAAACCGACTGTAACTTGTCATAAAGAGGTGTGTTTTTATACTGCTGTAAGGCACGATCAGCGATGCAGGTAAAAAACACTTCCGATTCCGTAATATGAAATGCTGGTAAGAAAACATTCTCTTCAGTGTAGTAATACCCATTTCGTTCAGGCTGCCGATCAAACTCAATCGGAACACCAAGTTCACGCAAGAAACTTATATCACGCTGAATAGTCTTTTCTGAGACAGGCTCAAACTCATCACTATAATCACGAGCAAGAGTTTTACAGTTCGGCAATGCCGCAGTAGCACCACGCTTAATGCGAAGTTGCTGATCAATCCACATGATACGACGTAATAATGGTTTGGATTTTGCCATAATATATACATATAATAATTGTCATTAAAGTGACAATTCAATAACTATCATGTCGCGTCGTATCCCGCAGTTGAGCGATAAGACGGATCACTATTAACTATTCACTATTTTCTGCCACGACTCTAATGCGTCACTAAATCTCTGCATCTCTTCTTCGGTATAGCAACTTCTAGCAACAGCACGTAAAAGATTCTGCCTAGGTTCAGATGCATACGTAAAATACGGAATCAATATCTTATGGGCAAGAAAATGCTCGGAAAGTTCAGACGCCTGCTTCCCATCATCAAGACACATTGCAATAATAGGAGAATCTTTACAGACAACTCCAATTCCGCACTTCTCTAAATCACCACGCATACGTTCAGCAATATCATGACACTTCTGGCGTCGTTCCGGTTCTTCCTGGATTAGATACAACGCTTCCAAACATGCAGCTGCTATTAACGATGGTGGAATCGCACTACCAGATGCAGGAACACTACGTCTGAATTTCTCTACCAACTCTTTCTTGCCACAGATGAATCCACCATTGCACCCCATAGCCTTACTCATGCTACCCAGCAATGTTACATCATCCGGCGACACGCCAGCTAATTCACAAGCACCTTTGCCACTATCGCCCAGCACAACAACACCATGTGCATCATCCACAAAAAGTTCAGCACTATATTCTTTTGCAAGCGCACTCAACTCAGCAAGTGGCGCAATCTCTCCACTAATACCATAGACCCCATCAGTAGCAATAATCGGGGGCGGGCCATCGTACGCCTCCAGTTGCCTTCTTAGATCTTCAACATCTAAATGCTTAAATTTTCTAACATCAAATCCAGCAGCACGCATACCAAGAAACTGATTGGAGTGAGAAGACTCATCACAAAATACCACTGAATATTTTTCGCGCATTACAGAATAGTATATGAGTCCACCAAAATATGCCGCGCCTATAATAACGGCATCTGCCGCACCAAAAAACCTTGCCAGTTCATCTTCCAACTTCGCATGGATATCTGTCCACCCAAGCGCCCAACGTGAACTTGTCGAACTTATACCATATTCAGATACTGCGGATGATAAGACTCCTGCTAAGCGGGGATCACGTGCCATGCCAAGATAGTCATTGCCAGCAAAAACTGACATTCCATCCTGCTGTCTAACTTCAAGTTTATTCATATTTTCTCCTTAAATCATCTACCTCAAAAGAAGAATACAGAGATTTTCTATTTATTGCATGAGAAAAAGTACATTTTAACAGAAAAATATTTGTCATCTACCTCCACCTGCGTAATACTGTTTTTATTGAATTATGAAGCAGAGAGAAATGAGTAGAAGTTATGAAGAAAAACTTGATTCCTTTACCGCCTAACCGGGTAAGAAGAAACTATCTTGGCGGCATGATTCTTGATCAACTTTCAGGTCAGCCAGACCCAAAAGATGGCAACCGTCCAGAAGAGTGGATTGCATCAACCAGCGAAGCATGCAACCCCGGTCTAAAAGATATTCCCAACGAAGGGCTGGCACACATCACAGAAAACAATCAGTCCATATCACTAAAAGATCTATTTGCAGAAGAGCCAGAATTCTACCTAGGCAAAGAGCACTACAATAAACTAGGTAACAACCTTGGGTTTTTAGCCAAACTACTAGACTCATCAATGCGCCTTCATCTACAAGCGCACCCAACAGCCGAATATGCCCAGAAACACCTAAACTCACAATGGGGCAAACTAGAAACATACTATATCCTTGATGTACGGCCCGACTGCGAAGGTTACATCTGGCTCGGCTTTCAACATGCACCAACCCAAGAAGAGTGGAATAGAATCGTACTAACACAAGATATGGCCGCTATGCATAAATGCTTCGAGAAAGTTCCCGTAAAAAAAGGAGAAGTATGGGTAATACCCGGCGGTATCCCGCACGCTATCGGAGAAGGTGTGCTAGTACTAGAAGTTATGGAGCCAACCGATCTCGTTGTACGATGTGAATTTGAACGACAAGGTATAGTAGTCCCACCAGATGCACGTTTCATGGGTATAGACCCAGAACAAGCATTAGAAATATTCGACCTAGAACAAAACAGCATAGAAGAGATCCATAACAAATGCGCCGTCACTCCAATCATGCTAGAATCAACCAATAACAGCACCATAGAATTGCTAATAGGAAAAGAGCAGACCAACTGCTTCACAATCCGCCGCCTAAAAACCACAGCCACTTACACATTAACAAAAGAAAACCTAATTTATATTGGCATAGTCGCAAAAGGAAGCGGAACAGTTACTGTAGAAAATGAAAAAATCAACGTAGAGGTAGGCTCAACATTCCTAGTATCAGCCAATGCTAACAATATAGAGATCACAAGCAGAGACAGCGCCGAACTAGAGATACTCTTCTGCTCCCCCGGCAACTAGGCCCGACTCGCTCGGAAATCTCGTCCCACCAAAACAGGAGATTAATCATGACTAAAGAAGTATAAACCCTGAAAGGGTGACACATCACAGCCTATGGTGAAACCCTAGGTATAACGCATGCCCCAACACCACAAACCCTGAAAGAGCGGCACAAAAGAAACACACGGTGTGTCACAAATGGCGTGATTTTGTAACTTTCTCGACTGCCGCACATGGGTTTAGTGAAGCAGATACCCATCTCCTATATTTCAGCACGAGAAATTTCTAACTTTAA
>DAOVUR010000187.1 GCA_030632465.1 bacterium
ACTATTCAATTTAAATAATTAAAAGTTGCTGTTTTTCTTATAACTTTATATCTTCCCTTCATGCTTACTACTCTTCGTATCAAAAATTTAGCTATTGTGGAAAATGTCCGTGTTGAATTCCTTGATGGCCTTAATGTTATTACTGGTGAAACTGGTGCAGGTAAATCAATTCTGATTGGTGCCTTAACCCTTGTTCTTGGTGGACGTGCTGATAAGAATATGATTCGTACTGGTGAGGATAAGTGTGGTGTGGAAGCATCATTTGCTTTAAAAGAGGTTGCCCCGATAAACTTCTTGCTAGATGATCTCGGTATTGATCTATGTGAAGGTGGGCAACTTATTGTTCAGCGTATAATATCGGAGTCTGGAAGTGGTAAGAATCTTATCAATGGCTGTTCAGCTACTGTGCAGATGCTTAAAAAGCTCGGCAACCTTCTGGTGGATATGCACGGACCACATGATCATCAGTCGTTGCTAAGCCGTGAATTTCAGCTAGAAATGTTAGATTCTTTTGCTCAACTTGCTGAGGTCAATCAGAAGTATAAGCATTCGTATCGTGAAATGCTGGATATTGCTGCCGAACTAAAGGAGCTTGATGGTGATGATTCGCAAGTGGCGCAACAGATCGATCTGTTGTCTTATCAAGTAGCTGAGATTGATGATGCTAAGTTATCTGAAGATGATGAAGATGACTTAGGGCAGGAGCATGCACGCGTTGCTAATGCTCAAAGAATAATTGAACTTTCTACTACGGTCTATAACGCTATATCTGAGGATGAATATTCTGCATTTAATGCTATGGTAGGAGCGCAGGGTGCACTAACAGAGCTTTCCTCTATTATTGATGATGCTGAGGAGTGGAGGAGTGAGGCGGAATCAATATCTATTCAGTTACAGGAGTTAGCGAACACGGTTAGCACCACAGTGCAGAGTATTGATGCTGACCCGGAACGGTTGCAATGGTTGGATGATCGCATAACACTTATACACGCACTTAAAAGAAAATATGGATCTACAATTAAGGATATTATCGCATTTGGACAGGATGCAGCAGATCGTTTGCATGAACTGCAGAATCGTGAAGAGAATATCTCTGCCATCAAGCTGAAGCTAGAGGACGTTAAGTCTAAGCTGACAACGATTGGCAAGAAACTACGTGCTGGCAGGGTTAAGGCAGCGCAAACTATGGCTGATGATGTTACGGCAGAATTACGTGATCTAGGTTTTGAACATGGCATATTTAGTGTTAACTTAGAGCCATGTGAGCCATCACCAACAGGTATCGATGAAATAGAGTTTGGCTTTGCGCCTAATCTGGGAGAAGCGATGCGGCCATTACGTGCAATTGCCTCAAGCGGAGAGATTTCACGTGTCATGTTGGCAATAAAAACAATCCTTGCTGGTCATGATATGATCCCTGTTATGGTTTTTGATGAGATAGATGCAAATGTTGGCGGCGAAACTGCAAATGCTGTCGGCAAGAAGCTTGCTGGTGTGGCGAAAACACATCAAGTCATTTGCATTACGCATCTGCCGCAAGTTGCGGTACATGGCGATAACCATTTTGTTGTATCTAAGCAGACAGATAATCAGCGAACAAAAACTGTAATATCAGCACTGTCACAAGAAGAGCGAGTGCCTGAAGTGGCGCGTATGCTTGGCGGTAAAGATCTGACTAGTGTGATTATGCGTCATGCTGAAGAGATGCTTAAAGGCAGTGAATAACTAATAGTTAATAGTGAACAGTTTTTTTGACCGTAGATCATGTCTTGCAGGACCGGCGGGAAGGTCTCGCAGGCTCAACCTGCCCGAAGGCGGGCCATTCTCTCTCTACAGTTAATGGATACCTTGTGGGTTGTCCTGGAGATTTACGTACTGTAACCCAGCATCATCTAGGAAGGTGGGTTTATTTTTTCATTTGCCAACTGTTGCATTTTGCAATAGTATATTTGCATGAAGAATAACCCTATAGAGATTGCTGATGTTGGTTGCGGGCATCTGGATACCATATTAAACTGCATCGCTGAAGGTGTATTTACTGTTGATCTGGATAAGAAGATAACTTTCTTTAATCGCGCCGCTGAACGCATTACTGGATTTTCTGCTGAAGAAGCGGTCGGGCAGTATTGTCGGGATATCTTTCGTACGGCATGTTGTGGCAGTTGTTGCACTATGGATGAGGTTGAACGTGATGGTGTAGTAGTAGCAAATCGTCCTGTTAAGATTTTGGATCGTGATGATAATTCTATTCTTGTTAGCATTAGTGCTGCGGTTCTGCGTGATGATAAGGGACAGATTATTGGTGGGGTTGAAACTTTTCGTGACATGCGGGAGGAGACGGCGTTACGGCGTCAGATAGAAAAGAACTATACTTTTCATGATATAGTAAGTCGTGATCCTGTGATGCATGAAATGTTCGCTATTCTTCCTGATATTGCAGAATCTAGTGTCAGTGTTTTGATTGAAGGTGATAGTGGGACTGGTAAAGAGTTACTTGCGCGAGCTATTCATAATATCGGGTCACGTAAGGATCAGCCATTTATTGCTGTTAACTGTGCGTCATTGCCAGACACTCTTCTTGAATCGGAACTATTTGGGTATAAAAAAGGTGCATTTACTGATGCGCGTAGAGATAAACCTGGCCGTTTTGAGTTGGCTGGTGGAGGTACTCTCTTTCTGGATGAAATCGGGGATATCTCGCCTGCACTGCAGGTACGGTTGTTGCGGGTGTTACAGGAGAAAACTTTTGAGCCATTAGGTGGTACTGAGCCTGTTACGAGTCATGCTAGGATTCTGGCTGCAACTAATAAGAAGCTTTTATCAAAGGTGCAGGATGGATCTTTCCGCGAGGATCTTTATTATCGCCTGAATGTTTTACGTTTAGAGTTACCACCACTTTCGGAGCGTATGGGGGATGTTCCGTTGTTGACCGAAAGTTTTCGTAATCTACTTAATGCAGAAACTGGAAAAAATATTGAGTCAATCGATGACGAGGTTATGGATCTACTTATGCGGTATGATTTCCCTGGCAATATTCGTGAGCTTGAAAACATTATGCAGCATGCTTTTGTGTTATGTCGCGATTCGATTATTCAGCGTAAAGATCTTCCTCGTGATCTGCAGAATAAGTTTTCCTCGGAAGATGGTAAGCAGGCGGTCTCTATGGTGGATCGTGAAAAGCGTGCTATAAAGGAGACTTTACAGCTGTGTGATGATAATCGTACTGCTACCGCTGCTATGCTTGGTATCAATCCAAGTACTCTATATCGTAAGATGAAGAGTTACGGTATCACGTAACTGGTCATTGAGCGGAGCCGAAATGCCCCGTGAGTGTGCTATTCGTCATGAGGTATTCCTTTTATATGTAGTAGTAAGTGATCGTTATTTGGTAGGTCACCGGCCCAGCCGTGATTAGCATCTGCTTTTGAATCAAGATCAGCTAGGTATGGTTTTATGTCTAGAAGTGGGGTGCCGTCGAGTACGTCTAGTCCTGATGTGTACAAAATATTGTTTTCTCGTTTTAATAGGCGAACTACGCTGAGTCCGATTGGGTTAGGGCGCACAGGGGAGCGTGTTGCAAATAGGCCAGCTTCAGTTCCTTGCGGTGCCCATGGCGGGGTTACTGACATTGATACTGGGCGTGTGACCCGGTCGATATGATACAATAAATAGATATAGGTGAAGGTTTCTATTTTGTTTAGTCCGTCGGTAAAGGATTCTTCAAGTTCAATACTGAATTCTCCTATATCATCAGTTACCGGCTGATATGGCATATTCCATTTTATAGTGTAGGGTGTGTGAATTGTTCCGATCGACTTCATCTCTATTGTCATAGTTTATTCTTTCTTATATTTCTTTGTGGTAGTTTTTGTATCTATATCTTAGGTATGTTTAGCATGAACTGGACCACTTTGCCGGGAATGGTCAAATCTAGCAAGATAGGTTGTGCATTTGTGGACTATGGCTCTAGTAATGAACTTTCTTCCCGTTGTATTTGCCGTCTTTATGTTGTGCATAATGCAATAGTTCGCATTTTAGCTCTCGCATAATGCAATACTTTGGTTTTTTCATAAAGCTCTATCTCCTCCTTTTAAGTATCTTGCTGTCAGTATGTTGCGTTTTATTTATCTGTATGGCACGGCAATTGCATATAGAGTTTGTAAATAAATATTAATTAAAGGAGGTATTAAAGATGCCAAGAGGAGATAAAACAGGACCAGAAGGTAAAGGATCAATGACAGGACGTGGTGCAGGGCAGTGTTCTGCCGATAACGCCGGAACAGGAGTTGGTCGTGGAGTTGGTCGCGGTGCTGGTAATGGGGC
>DAOVUR010000239.1 GCA_030632465.1 bacterium
TCTTTACCAGAGAAAGCACCGCCGCCATGACGTCCCATACCACCATAAGTATCAACAATAATCTTACGTCCAGTTAAACCACAGTCACCCTGCGGTCCACCAACAACAAAACGACCTGTAGGATTAATAAGATATTTTGTATCTTTTGTTAGTAACTTTTTTGGGATCTGTTTTTTGATAACGAGCTCTATAATATCTTTAGTCAGCTTCTTATGACTAACCTTCTCATCATGCTGCGTAGAGATAACAACAGTATCAACATATGCTGGCTTACCATTGATATACTGCACAGAAACCTGCGACTTACCATCAGGACGCAGATATGACAACTTACCACTACGACGCACAGCTGTTAATGCTCTTGTTAAACGATGCGCAAACATAATCGGCATAGGCATAAGTTCACGAGTCTCATTACAAGCATAACCAAACATCATACCCTGATCGCCAGCACCCTGCTCAGTAAACAAACCTTTACCTGCAGTAACACCCTGAGAAATATCTGCCGACTGCTTATCAAGAGAAACCATAACACCACAAGTGTCATAGCCAAAACCTGTATCTGTGCCTGTGTACCCAATCTTTCTGATCTTTTCACGCGCAACAGCAGCATAATCAACCACAGTATCACTAGTAATCTCACCAGCAATAACTACCATACCAGTAGTAACCAACGTTTCGCAGGCAATACGCGATTTCTTATCACCCTTTAAATGCGCATCTACAATAGCATCTGAAATTCCGTCAGAAACCTTGTCAGGATGCCCCTCTGTAACCGACTCCGATGTGAAAATATAATCTTTAGCAGACATAATAATTCCTATTCCTTAGTAGTTTAAACAGCATATATAGCCAGCTCTGACCACATATCTATACGTATTCCATTCACAAAAGAGCAAATAATAGTGATAACTGATCTAAAATGCAAGAAAAATGGAACTATTATGACCTGAAATATTCACTCTTTTTAACCCCGCAAAAATGGCACATCACCAGCTATTCCGCCGAACAGAACCAAGCCGATTACGACCTGCCCGCAGTGTCTGCGACACCGTCGCTGCAGGCGGGTTACGAGCATGATTAGGATTAGTATTCTCTGATATTACAGCATCCAACGACCAGACAAGGTCCCAGCTCGGACCTGAAGGCCGAGCGCATCTCTCTCAACATCCACCAGCCGCACACGCTCTCTGAAGGAGAGCCATATTTTCCCGCATACTATGGCTAACTATTTTTACCTTGTTCTATAAGGCTCATTTTTGCTACTAATGTTCTCCTTATGAGAATTTTAATAATTGGTGCCGGCAATGCCGGACGGCAGCTAGCCTTACGGCTTTGCGAAGAAAAACATAACGTAGTGATGGTGGATACTGATCCTCAAGCACTAATAGAGGCAGAAGCCAAGCTAGATATCCTGACCGTTTGCGGTCCCGGCTCAAGCCCGCGAGTTCTTGACGAGGCTCAAGTAGATAAATGCCACCTTAGTATTGCCGTCACAGACTGCGACGAGGTAAATATCCTAGCCTGCCTATACGCTCATGCTGCAGGTGTCCCACGCAATATAGCTCGCGTCGCCAGCCCAGAATATATCCATTCAGGTAATGCTTACGATCTCTCCGCCATGGGGATAGACCTAGTCATCAACCAAAAGCAAGAGTGTGCCCAAGAGATTTTCCAGAGCCTTAGTATGCCTGGCGCAGTAGAAGCGTTTGATCTCTTTGCCGGCAAAGTAATTGTTGCTGGATTCAGAGTAACAGATACAAGTCCGCTCCTCGGCACTACACCTGCCACTTCGGAAAAACCAGAACTAATTCAACAGATTCGTATGATTGCAATACAACGTGAAAGAGAACTTATTATTCCTCACGGCGATACTACATTCGAGTTGAACGATCTAGTCTATATACTAGGGGAACGCAATACTGTTGCCGAATTCTCCGAATGGATATGCCCAGAACTTGAGCCCATGAAGAAAGTTATCATAGCTGGAGGCGGCGATCTCGGACTGATGCTTGCCAAACTTATAGAAGATTCTGTTGAATGCGTACTACTCGAACAGAATGAAGAACGCGCACTCTTCTGCTCATCACAACTCCAGAAAACATTGATCCTACGTGCCGATGCACTAGCCGAAAGCACACTAACAGAAACAGGCATTACAGATAGAACAGCTTTTGTAGCACTCACGGGTGATGATGAAGATAACATAATGAACTGCCTGATGGCACGCAAGCAAGGCGTCGGCTTCACCGCAGCACAAATAGCCCGAACCGACTACATCCCTGTAATCGAAAGCCTTAACCTAGTTAACCGAGTGGTCAGCCCATACATTTCAACCACCCATGCTATCCTGCACTATCTACGCTCCCAAAAGATCAAAGCAGCCGCCCTTCTACATAACCTCCCTGGCGAACTACTAGATATCATAATAAAATCAGACAGCAAACTATGTGGTAAAAAGATCAAGAACATCAAGATGCCACGCTCCGCTATTATCGCTACGGTTATGCGCGAAGAAGAAGTTGTATCGGCTACAGGAGACCTCGATCTAGTAGCTGGTGATCGTCTTATCATCTTTACCCATCAAGATGCAGTCAAAAAGATCCAATCGGTATTCCTTAAATGAACAAACGCGTAGTTTTTCATATTGTATCTATAGTAACACTCGTTATTGGCATCGCCATGGGTGTCTGCGCTGGCCTATCTCACTACTGGCATGACCCAATACTAACGCAGTACAGTCTACTAACATCATCAGTAATAACCGCCATATTCGCCCTTACTCTGCTATTCTTCACGCGAGGCGATATTAATCTATCCAGGCGCGACGGCTTTGGTGTTGTAACGTTCGGCTGGATTTTTGCCGCACTATTCGGTGCACTACCATACATTCTTTCCGGCGTTATTCCACATCCTATAGCCGCATTTTTCGAAACCATGTCAGGCTTCACCACAACCGGAGCATCAGTTCTTCCTGACGGTAACTACCCGACTCTCGAATGCATTCCTCGCGGAATCCTATTCTGGCGCGCACTAACCCACTGGTTCGGTGGCATGGGCGTACTGGTACTATGCGTGGCAATCCTACCTTTTCTGGGCGTAGGCGGCATGCAGCTATACCGTGCCGAAATGCCCGGCCCATCCAAAGACCGCTTAACACCACGCATCA